>NZ_JBEOYB010000013.1:0-117660 GCF_040296845.1 Streptomyces sp. NPDC001985 | reverse complement strand
CATCACCCCCGACAACGAACACCACATCCTCACCCACAACGCCCACCACCCCTCCCCCACCACCGCCTTCGCCCTCTCCCGCCTCGCCGACCCCGACACCCTCCACCACACCCCCATCGGCGTCCTCCGCTCCGTCCAACGCCCCGTCTACGACACCCTCATGAACACCCAACTCGACACCGCCATCGAACAGAACGGCAAGGGAGACCTCGCCGGGCTCCTCGCCGGGAACGACACCTGGACCGTCGCGGGGTAATCACGTCGCCACGTCGCCACGTCGTACGGAGACGCCGGCAGGCAGGCAGACAGACAGACAGGCAGACAGGGGGACGGCCGCGCCGACGACGGACGTCCCCTTCCTCAGGTCTTCGCGGTGACCGATCGGTACGGGCCCAGGAACCTGGCCCGGCCGCCCTCCACCCGGTGCAGGAAGAGTCCTCCCCCGCTCTCGTCGAGCAGTTCGGTCGTGTCACGGAAGGCGAGGGTTTTGGCGACGCCCCGGTGGGTCATCTCGCGCAGCCGCCCCATCAGCGCGGCTCGCCGAACCCGGTCGGCGCCCAGTTCCCGTATCGCCTCGGCGAGATAGAGCACCGCGTCGTAGGACTCGGCCGCGTGCCGGCCCGGCTGCTCCGAGCGCCAGCGCTTCCGGTACGCCGCGAGGAATGGTCCGGCGCCCGGCACCCTGCCGGGGTCGATGTACGAGGTGCCGAAGACCCAGCCGTCGGCCGTCTCCCCGGCGGCGCCGAGGAACTCCGGCTCCAGTACGGATTCCAGGGCGGCGCGCAGCCCCCGGTACCCCCGCTCGCTCAGGGCCCGGGAGAGCAGAGCCGCCCGGGACGGGGAGTTCCCGGCGTAGATCACTCCATCGGGGCGGCCGGTCAGTGCCGCGCGGGCGAGGGCGGCGAAGTCCTCGCTGTCGGCCTCGATGGCGTGGACGCCGATCTCGCCGATGCCGGGGACCTCCCTCAGCAGCCGGACGACATTCCATGAGGAGGCGCCGCCCGCCCGGTCGTCCACCACCGCGACCCGCCGGGTCCTGCGGGTGCCGAAGTACCAACTCACTGGTGTGACCAGCAGTTTGTCGTCGGGCCGCAGTTCGATGTACGCACGGCGGTCGTCCGGTGCGAGGGCGGCGGCGCCGACGCCGGAGACCATGGCCACCGGGAGCCTCCGGCTCAGATAGCTGAGTGCCACGGGCCGGGTGATCCGCCGGGTGGTCAGATCGAGGACCGCCAGGACCGTGCTGTCGGCGGCCCAGGTCCTGGCCAGCGGCAGGGCCCTTGCGGGGGCCCCGCCGTCGTCGACGACCTTCAGGATCAGGTCGAAGGGGCGGTCGGGGCGGGCGTTGAAGGTCTCGGCGGCGAGCCGGGCGGCCCGCTCCCGGGTCCGCCCGTCGGCCTTGTGGGGGCCGGTCAGATCGGCCTGGACCCCGATGGTGCGGCGGGGCAGGGGGCCTTCGCCCACGGTGCCGGCCGGGGCCGGGTCCCCGGCCCCGGCGAACCAGGCCGCGACCCCGCCCGCGGCGAGCGCCGATGCCGCCGCCGTGCCCAGCGCGAGAAGACGGCGGCGCGAGGGCTTTCCCCCGGCGCCGCCGGCCGCCGGGGAGACCACCACCGTCGGCTCGGGCACGGGCAGGCCGAGAGCGCGGGCCGAGCGCTCCGCGATCAGGGCGGGCAGACCGTCCGGGAGCCAGTCGGCACCGCCACCGGCACCGGCACCGCCACCGGCGGGCGGGGCAGCGGCGGGCGGGGCGGTGGACAGGGCAGCGGCGCCCGATCCGGCGGGCGGGGCGGTGAGCGCCGCGCCGGCCTCCCGCGCGGTCGGGCGGGCCGCCGGGTCCTTGGCGAGACAGCTCCTGATCAGGGGCAGCAGAGCGTGCGGTACGCCCTCCAGGTCCGGCTCCTCGTGGACGGTGCGGAAGACGATCGCGGCCACCGTCCCCGTACCGAAGGGGCGGCGGCCGGAGGCCGCGTGGGCGAGGACACAGCCGAGCGAGAAGACATCGCTCGCGGGGCCCACCTCCCCGGCCCCGGCGGCCCTCGCCTGCTCGGGCGAGAGATAGCCGGGTGACCCGATCATGACGTCGGTCGCGGTCAGCGCCGTGGCCCCGGAGGAGCGGGCGATACCGAAGTCGATCAGACGCGGGCCGTCCAGGGCGAGCAGCACATTGCCGGGTTTGACGTCCCGGTGGATCAGCCCCTCCGCGTGCGCGCCGGCCAGGGCGTCGGCGAGCCGGGCACCCAGGGCGCGGACGGTCCGCTCGGGCAGGGGGCCCTGGGCGGCGACGGCCTCCTGGAGCGAGGGCCCGGGGACGAACTCGGTCGCGAGCCAGGGCTCATGGGCCTCGGGGTCGGCGCCCGTCACCCGCACCACCCAGGGGCCGGTGACCCGCTGGGCGATCAGGGCCTCGCGCCGGAACCTGGCCCGGAAGCCGGGGTCGGACGCGTGCTCCGCGCGGATCACCTTGAGGGCGCAGAGAGTGCCCCGGCCGGAGCGGGCGAGATAGACCACTCCCATGCCGCCCGCGCCGAGGCGGCCGATGAGGCGGAACCCGGCGATCGAGGACGGGTCGCCGGTCTTCAGCGGGCGCATCCCGCGCTCCCTCCGCCCGGCCGCCTGCCCCGGCCCGCCCGCACGGCCGCTCCCCGGCGGTGCGCGGGCGCCTTCCGGGGACGCGCGGAGGGCCTCCGGGCGGGTGCGGGGGTGCGGTGGGGCCGGTACGAGGTCATGGGTCAGGTCTTCCGGACGCGGCCGGGGTCCTTGGTGGGCGCGTCCGCGAGAAAGCGGAAGCGGCCGTCCTCGACCACATACAGACAGGTGCCGAACCCGTCGAGATCGCCCTTCTCCGGCGTGAACCGGTATCCCCCCATGACGCCCGTGTACCGCGCTCCGCGCACGGCGGCGGCGAGCTTCTCGCGCTCGGGCCGCTCGCCGCCGCGCGCCGCCGCCGCCAGCTCCCGGAGCATCAGACCGACCGCGTCGAACGACTCCCCGGCGTAGAAGCCCGGGGCCCTGCCGTATCTCCTGCGGTAGGCGGCGACAAAGGTCCTCGCCTCGGGCTTGCGGGCCGGATCGGCGACCGGGGCGCCGATCACCCAGCCCTCGGCGGCGTCCCCCGCCAGCTTCAGGAACTCCTGGCTCAGCACCTGCTGTCCGGCGAGCAGGGGGCCGTCGTACCGGGCGGCCCTGAGGGCGCGGGCCGCCTTGGCCGCGCTCCGGGCACCACCACCGTGGAGATAGGCGTCGATGCCCGCCTCCACCATTTCCCCGATGACGGTGTCGTACGAGCCGACCGAGGCGGGGACCACCCGGGGGTGGGTGCGGTGGCCGTACCGGCTCTGGAGCATGTGGTTGGCCATCGCCGTGTACTGCCAGCCGTAACTGTCGTCGGTGCGGTCCTGGAGCAGCCCGGGGCGGGCGACCGGGGTCCCGCGCTCGGCGTAGAACGCCTGGAGGGCGTAGGCCAGCTGGGTCGCGGTCACCGTGTGCGCGGGGCAGGCGCGCGAGAAGGTGCGGCTGTCCTCCTTGGTCAGCGTGCCGAGGCCCGCGGAGACCGTCATCAGCGGGAGCACTGCTTCCTCGTAGACGGGGAGGACGGCCTCGGTGGTGTAGTCGCCGGTCGAGCCGAGGACGGCGGCGACCTCGCGGTCGTCGGCCAGCCGGCGGGCCGCGGTGAGGGCCCTCGCCCGGTCGCCGGCGTCGTCCTCGGCGCGCAGGCCGACGGAGAAGGGGCGGTCCGCGCGGGCGTTGAAGGCGTCGACCGCGAGCCGGGCCCCGCGCTCCTGCTCGATGCCCGTCTCCTTCCGGGGGCCGGAGAGGTCCGCCTGTACGCCGATCACCCAGCGCCTGCTCGCCGGTGGGCCGCCCGGGGCGGTCCGGTCGTCGCGCGGCCCCGCCCGGAGCACGGCCCCGCCGCCCAGCGCGAGCACGGCGGCGGCGCCCGCGGCGATGAGGAGTCTCCGGCGCCCCGGGGAGCGCGGCGGCCCGGGCTCCCCGGCACCGGTGGGCTCGATGCCGGGCAGCGCCAGCATCCGCGCCGAGCGCTCGGCGATGGTCCGTACGACCTCGGGGGGCAGCCAGTCGGCCCCGGCGCGCGGCGCGTCCTCGGCGAGCCGGCCGGTGATCTCGACGGCCGTCGGGCGCTGCCGGGGGTCCTTGGCGAGGCAGTCGGCGAGCAGTCGGGCCAGCCCGGGTTCGATGCCCCGGAGATCGGGGTCGTCGTGGACCGTGCGGTAGAGCAGGGCGTCGACGGCGCCCCGGCCGAAGGGGAGCCGGCCGGTGAGCGCGTGGGCCAGCAGACAGGCCAGGGCGAAGACATCGCTCGGCGGGCCGATGTCGGCGCCGCGCGCCTCGGCCTGCTCGGGGGCGAGGAATCCGGGGGTGCCGACGACCATGTCGGTGGCAGTGAGGGCGGTTTCGTCGGCGGTGCGCGCGATACCGAAGTCGATCAGGCGCGGGCCGTCGACGGCGAGCAGCACATTGCCGGGTTTGACGTCCCGGTGGATCAGGCCCGCGTCATGGACGGCGGCGAGCGCGCGGGCGAGGGCGACGCCCAGGACGCGCACGCTGCGGGGCGGGAGCGGGCCGTGCGCGGCGATCGTCTCGGCGAGTGAGGGGCCGGGGACGAACACGGTGGCGAGCCAGGGCTCGGGAGCGTCGGGGTCGGCCGCGGTGACCGGCACCGCCCAGGGGCTGGAGACCCGCCGTGCCGCCGCGACCTCCCGGCGGAACCGGGCCCGGAAGTCCGGGTCCTCGGCCTGGCCGGAGAGGGTGACCTTGACGGCCGCCAGTTCGCCGGCGTCCGTACGGCCGAGGTAGACGACGCCCATACCGCCGGCGCCGAGCCGTCCGAGGAGGCGGTAACCGGCGATCGCGGACGGGTCATGGGTACGCAGCGGCTCCAGCGCCCCCGGCGCCCGGGGGTCACCGGGTGGAGCCGGCGGCCGAGCCGGGGGCGGGATGGCCTCCGGCCCGGCTCCGGAGCCCTCGGGGCCGGCGGCGGACGGCGGCCCGGCTCCGGCTTCCGGCGCGCCCGGGGCCACGGGGGAGGGGGGCGCGCCGTGCCCCGCGCCGCTCCCGGGGTCGGTGGGGGCGCTCGTGTCCACCGGGGAGCGGTCACCGGGACCGCCCGCGCCCACGCCGCTCGGGTGCGCGTCCGCGCCGCTCGGAGGCGTGTCCGCGTCGTTCGGAGGCGTGTCCATGTCGCTCGGAGGCACGGCGGCGTCGGAGGGGGCTGGAGGGTCGGACGGCGCCGTGGCCCCGGGCACGGCCGGGGTGGCCGGAGGGTCGGACGGCGCCGGGGCAGCCGGGACACGGGGGTCCGCCGGGACACGGGGGTCCGCCGGGGGGTGGCGGGACGGGTCGCGCGGGGGCTCGGGGGCGGGGCTCATGCCGCGGCCTCCAGCCGGCCTTCGAGGCGGTGCATCATGCCGGTGAGCGCTTCCGCCCGGGCGGTGTTGATCTCGTCGTCCGTGTGGCCCTCGGCCCCCTTGGTGACCGCGGCGACGGTGACCTGGCCGAGCCGCGACTGGAACCAGCCGTACTCGTACGGCTGGTCGCCGGACTCCTCGCTCACATAGCGGCCGATCTCGCCTATCGAGTCCTCCGCGGTGAAGTTCCCGCCGGTACCGAACGCGGAGCCGATGGACATCAGCCCCCGCACCCGTTCGCCGTCGCGGAGTTTCTGGTCCGGGCAGCGCAGGGCCTCCTCCAGCGTCTCGGCCATCTCCCACTCCGCCCGCCGCACATCGCGGTGGACGGTGACGGTGGCGGCGACCCGCAGCGGGCCCCGGCCGGGACCGGCCGGCAGTTCGCTGTGGGCCGTGAGGCTGTAGAGGACGCCGGAGGGGAGGGCACCACTCCGCCAGACGCACTTCGCGTCCAGCACCGGCCAGTAACCCGGCGGGCTCAGCGCCGGGGTGCGTGCGACGAATCCGGCGCCCCAGAGATCGGGACCCGCGACCACCGCGCGGGCCAGCTCGCCCGCCGCCGCGGCCGTCCTGGGCGCGCGGGCCGGGTCGGGGTCGAACCCCGGGCCGGTCGGCGCCGGGCTCGCCTCCGGCTCCGGCGCTCCCGATCCCTTCCCCACCGGGCTCCCGGACGCGCCGGCCGGGGCGCTCCGCTCCCCCGACCCACCGGGCCCGCCGGGCTCCCCCGGTCCTCCCGGGCCGGAACAGCCCGTCCACAGCAGCCCGCCCGCGAGCACTCCGCAGACAGCACGCACCACTCTTCCGCAGGCCATGGTCCCCCACCACACATTCGCCCAGTGTTCCGTCCGATCGTACGACCCACCACCGACAACCGGACCCGGCCGCCCGCCAGTTGATCCACTCGGCTCCCCGCCGGCCCCGCCGCGCGTTCCCGGGCCGTCTCTCGGGCCACCCCCGTCCCGTCATGACCGTATGCCGATACATCCATGACAGCCCGCCCCCGGGGCGCGTACCGTCGACGGGATGGTGTGCGTGACGTGCACAGGGCAGGAGGGCCAGTGAAGCCGAGCGACGGCGAACAGCGGACGGGGTTGCTGCACGGCATCGCCGCGTACGGAATGTGGGGGCTGGTCCCCCTCTTCTGGCCGCTGCTGGAGCCGTCGGGCGCGCTGGAGATCCTCGCCCACCGCATGGCCTGGTCACTGGTGGTCGTGGCCTTCGCGCTGCTGGTCCTGAAGCGGTGGGGGTGGGTACGGGAGCTGCTGGGCGACCACCGCAAGCTCGGGCTGCTCACCGTGGCCGCGCTGGTCATCACCGTCAACTGGGGTCTGTACATCTGGACCGTGAACGAGGGCCGGGTCGTCGAGGCATCGCTCGGCTACTTCATCAATCCGCTGGTCACCATCGCCATAGGTGTGCTGGTGCTCAAGGAGCGGCTCCGGCCCGCGCAGTGGGTGGCCGTGGGCACGGGCTTCGCCGCCGTGGTGGTGCTGACCGTCGCCTACGGGCAGCCGCCGTGGATCTCGCTGACGCTGGCCTTCTCGTTCGCCGCCTACGGGCTGGCGAAGAAGAAGGCCAACATCGGGGGGCTGGAGTCGCTGGCGGCGGAGACCGCGGTGCTCTTTCTGCCCGCGGTGGGCTTTCTGCTGTGGCTGGCGGCCCGGGGAGAGGCGAGCTTCGGGGCCCACGGCCTCGGGCACGTGGCGCTGCTCGCCGCGACCGGGCTGGTGACGGCCGTCCCGCTGGTCTGCTTCGGCGCGGCGGCGATCCGGGTGCCCCTGTCCACGCTGGGGCTGCTCCAGTATCTGGCTCCGACGTTCCAGTTCCTGCTGGGAGTGCTGTACTTCAAGGAGTCGATGCCCGCCGAGCGGTGGGCCGGATTCGCGCTGGTGTGGCTGGCGCTGACCTGTCTGACCTGGGACGCGCTCCGGGCGGGGCGCAGGTCGAGGGCGGAGGCCCAGCGGCTGGCGGGGCTGGCGGTCCTGGCCGCCGCGCGCGCGGGGGCGGCGGACGACGACGGGCACGAAGGCCGCGGAGACAGCGGAGACCGCGGAGACCGCGAAGGCGGCGGCACAGCGGGGGCGGCGGCGGTCGCACCGGCCGCGCACACCCCGCGTACCACCGGGTCGGCCGCCGGTCCCGGGGGCTGACACCCCCCGACCGCGAAATATCACTCCACCGGCCCATCAACGGGTCCGGCCGCAGGCCCGGTACGTCCACCGGGTGCTACCACCGAAGTCCGGGTACCGGTCAGCGGGGCCCGCCCAGCGGACGGAGTGAGAGCGTCATGTCACAGCCCCTCGCCCTCTCTGTGGACTTCGGTCAGGGCTTCACCGACGCGTGGTCCGCGGTCGCGCGGTTCATCCCGAGGTTCATCGCCTTTCTCGTCATCCTGATCATCGGCTGGCTCATCGCCGGGCTGATAGCCCGGGTCGTGGACAAGCTGCTGCGCAAGGTCGGTTTCGAGAGGCTGGCGGAGCGCAGCGGGACGGCCCACGCCCTGCGGAACTCGACATACGACGCGACCGGAATCCTCAGCAAGGTCATCTACTACGGCCTGCTGCTGATCGTCCTCCAGCTGGCCTTCAGCGCCTTCGGCCCCAACCCCATCAGCTCCATGATCAACTCGGCGGTGGCCTGGCTGCCGAAGGCGATCGTGGCGCTGGTGATCGTGGTGGTGGCGATGGCCATCGCCCGCGCGGTGCGGGACATCGTGCGGGGGGCGCTGGGCGGGGTCTCGTACGGCAGGGTGCTGGCCACCTCGGTCTGGGCGTTCATCGTCGCGCTCGGTGTGATCGCGGCGCTGGGGCAGGCGGGTATCGCGACGGCGGTCACCGGTCCGCTGCTCACGGCGGTGCTCGGCACGGTCGCGGGGGTGCTGATCGTGGGGGTTGGCGGGGGGCTGATCGGGCCGATGCGGTCGCGGTGGGAGCGGTGGTTGGCGCGGGCGGAGGAGGAGAGTTCGGGGGCGCGGGAGAATATTGACGCGTACCGGCGCGGGCGGGCCGACGGGCGGGCGGGCCGGCCCGCCACCGGCCGCCCGAACCCACCGCCCGAGGGCGGCCCGGAACACATCGACCCGATGTGAAGCCTCGCCCCGGAGGGGCCTCGCACAGTGCGGGGTCCTCCGCCCCGGGGTCCGTCCTCAATCGCCGGACGGGCTTGGAATGCCCGGGTCACCTGTCGTGCAGGGGCCGTGCCCAAGTGCCGGGCGGGCCTGGAATGCCCGGGTCACCTGTCGTGCAGGGGCCGTGCCCAAGTGCCGGGCGGGCAGGTCATCTGTGAGCGTGGGGGTGGCGGCGGGCGCTGGGGAAGGCCAGGGCCACACCCGCGAGAGCCATCACCACCGGCACCACCAACCCCGCCCGAAACGCCCCCATCCCCTCCCCCACCAGCCCGTACACCGCCGTCACCGACGAAACCCCCACCGCCGCCCCGAACTGCGTCGCCGTGTGCAGCAACCCACCCGCCAGCCCCTGCTCCCCCTCCGCGACACCGTCCGTCGCGGCGATCGTCAGCGGGCCGTAGGCGAGCGCGAACGCCACCCCCACCAGGGCGAGCGTCGGCACCATCGCCGCGTACGTCCAGTCCGGGCCGACCGGGAGGAAGAGCAGATATCCGACGGCCGCCATCACAAAGCCGCCGAGGATGACCCGGCCGTAGCCGAACCGGTTCACCAGAAGCGGTGTCACCGTGGGCGCGAGCAGCACATCCACGCCCATCAGCAGCAGGGCGAGCGAGGTCTCCATCGAACTCCAGCCGCGCAGCTCCTGGAGATAGAGCGTCACCATGAACTGGAAGCCCATGAAGGCCCCCAGGAACAGCAGCGCCCCGAGGTCGGCGCGGACCATCTGGGCCCGGCGCAGGATGCCCAGCCTGACCAGGGGCGCCGGGGAGCGGCGTTCGATCGCGGTGAAGAGCCCCACCAGGAACAGCCCGCCCATGACGGCGGCGACGGTGAGGACCCAGCCGTGCAGACCGTGTTCGAGACGGAGGATGCCGTAGGCCAGCAGCAGCATCGCCCCGGCGGCGGCGCCCGCGCCCGCGAGGTCGAAGCTCCCCTTGTACGCGGGGGGCTTCGCCGCCGGGATCAGCCGCAGCGCGGCCAGCAGGAGCACTCCGCCCAGCAGCACGGGCGCGAAGAAGACCCAGCGCCAGCCCAGCTGGGTGAGCAGCCCGCCGATGACCAGACCGAGCGAGAACCCACCGGCGCCGGTCCCCGCGAAGATCAGCAGGGCTCTGTTGCGCTGCGGCCCCTCCCGGTAGGAGGTGGTGATGATCGACATCGAGGCGGGCGTCATGAACGCGGAGGCCACACCGGTGACGAAGCGGGAGACGATCAGCATCCACCCCTCGGTGGCCAGCCCGCCGAGAGCGGAGAAGACCAGGAAGACCACGAGCCAGCCCAGGAACATCCGGCGGCGGCCGAGCAGATCGGCCGCCCGGCCGCCGAGCAGGGTGAAGCCCGCGTAGCCGAGGACATAGCCGCTGACCACCCAGGCCGCCGTGCCGGTCGACAGCCCCAGATCGGCCCTGATCGTGGGCACGGCCACGGCGAGCATCGCGATGTCGATGCCCTCCAGGAAGATCGCACCGCAGAGGACGAGCAGCAGGGCCCAGGCCCGCCCGGACATGGCCGGGGCCGGGGACGGAGACGGAGCAGGGGAAGGGGAAGAGCCGGGAGGAGGAGGCGAGGAGGACAGGGCAGAGGACATCAGTGGACAGCTCCGCGAATGGCAACGGACAACGGACACCGGGCAGGGGAGGTCGAGGCGGGAGGGAAGGAGCGGCAGCGGAAGAAAGGGGGAGAGGAACGGCCGGGATCGGTTACCTCACAGGGGGCCGGTTCCCTCTTGTAACCAGCTCGATCCTCCGGCAGCATGGCGCTCCATGGAAGAAGGCACTTCAAAGTCACCGAGGCACTGCGCGGTGACCGACTTCGACGACACCGGCGATCCCGACCCCTTCCAGTGGGACACCCGCGGGGACTGCGAGGTCCGCCAGATCCTGGACCGGGTCGGCGACAAGTGGTCGCTGCTGGTCATCGCGCTGCTCGACAGCCGGGTCCTGCGCTTCACCGAGCTGCGCCGGGAGATCGACGGGATCAGCCAGCGGATGCTGACCGTGACCCTGCGCCAACTGGAGCGGGACGGACTGGTCAGCCGTACGGTCCACCCGGTCGTACCACCGCGCGTCGAGTACGCGCTGACCGCGCTCGGCTGCACTCTGCACACCACGATCCGCTCCCTGGTCACCTGGACCGAGGAGCACCAGAACGAGATCGCGGCGGCCCGGGAGGGCTACGACCGGAGGATGGCCGGGACCGAGAGCTGACCCCGCCGGGCGCGCGGCCCGCCCGCACAGCGCCTACAACTGGTCGCATGGCACTGCACTGGAAACTCAGCATCGACGCCGCCGACCCCGCCGCCCAGGCCGACTTCTGGGCCGAGGCACTCGGCTACGAGGTCGAGGACCCCCATACCCTCATCGAACTGCTCCGACAACAAGGGCAGTTGCCGGAGGGTTCGACCCTCCGGCACCACGACCGGGAGGCGTGGCGGGAATGCGCCGCCGTCCGTCATCCGGACGACCCCTTCGACAAGGTGAGCGGCATCGGCGAGGGCCGCCGGCTGCTGTTCCAGCGGGTACCGGAGGCCAGAACGGTCGAGAACCGCGTCCGCCTCGATCTGCACCCCGGTCCGGAGCTGCGGGAAGCCGAGGTCACCCGACTGGAGGCACTGGGCGCGACCGTCATCGGCCGGCAGCAGCGGCCTATGGGCACATGGGTGGTAATGATCGACCCTGAGCGCAATGAGTTCCGCGTGGCCTGAGGGCGGACCCGGCCGGGCCGGGCGGCGGACACCGCGACGGACGCGGACCCCGCGGGCCGGGCGGGGACACGGCAGAGGGACTCCCCGAGGTCCTCAGACGTCCCACGGGCCCATATTCGTCCGATATTCGAACACAACTGACCGGTTTCCGCCCTTGACGGTATGACGAACTCTCGCTGAACTCTCAGGACGCATCACCGCGCCACTCAGTGCACCGCCCGCACCCCCCTCCCCCGCGCCCCGGGGCACTCAGTGCCGCCGGGACCGCTCAAGTGCTCAGCGCCACCGCTCCAGCGCCCTGGACCGCACCGCTCCGGGGCGTCTCGCACGTTCCGTCCTGTCCCCGTACGGAATCCGGAGCCCGCCCCCATGAAGCTCTTCGCCACCAGACGCACGGTCGCAGCGGCCGTCATATCCCTGGCCGGGCTGCTCGCCACCGCGACTCCCCCGGCCTCCGCGGCACCCGCGGCGCCCGCCGCACCCTCGTCCCCCACCGCCGCCGGCGCCTCGGCGCTCGCCGCCCCCGACATACCGCTCGCCAATGTGAAGGCCCACCTCACCCAGTTCCAGTCGATCGCCACCGCCAACGGGGGCAACCGCGCCCACGGCCGTCCCGGTTACAAGGCGTCCATCGACTATGTGAAGGCCAAGCTGGACGCGGCCGGTTTCACCACCACCCTCCAGACCTTCACCTCCGGCGGCGCCACCGGCTACAACCTGATCGCCGACTGGCCGGGCGGCGACGCCAACCAGATCCTGATGGCCGGGGCGCATCTCGACTCCGTCACCTCGGGCGCCGGCATCAACGACAACGCCACGGGCTCCGCCGGGGTGCTGGAGACCGCGCTCGCCGTCTCCCGCGCCCAGCTCCAGCCGACGAAGCATCTGCGGTTCGCCTGGTGGGGCGCCGAGGAGCTGGGGCTGGTCGGGTCACGGCACTATGTCAACAACCTCCCCGCCGCCGAACGGGCCAAGCTCACCGGCTATCTCAACTTCGACATGATCGGGTCCCCGAACCCCGGCTACTTCGTCTACGACGACAACGTCGCCATCGAGACCGTCTTCAAGAACTACTTCTCCGGCCTCGGCGTCGCCACCGAGATCGAGACCGAGGGCGACGGCCGTTCCGACCACGCCCCCTTCAAGAACGTGGGCATCGCCGTCGGCGGCCTCTTCACCGGGGCCAGCCGCGCGAAGACGGCCGCGCAGGTCCAGAAGTGGGGCGGCACCGCCGGGCAGGCCTTCGACCGCTGCTACCACTCCTCCTGCGACAACACCTCCAACGTCAACGACACCGCGCTGGACCGCAACAGCGACGCCATCGCCCACGCGATCTGGACGCTGGGCACCGGCGCCTCCAACCCGCCCGGCGATGTCTACGAGAACCTCGCCGATGTGGCGATCCCCGACAACGGCGCGGCCGTGACCTCCACGGTGACCGTCTCCGGCCGGACCGGGAACGCCCCCGCCGCCCTGGCGGTCGGAGTGGACATCAAGCACACCTGGCGCGGTGATGTGGTGGTCGACCTGGTGGCCCCGGACGGGACGGCGTACCGGCTGAAGAACTCCAGCAGCAACGACTCGGCCGACCATGTCATCGAGACCTACACCGTCAACGCCTCCAGTGAGCCGGCGAACGGAGCCTGGAAGCTGCGCGTCCAGGATGTGGCCGCACAGGACACCGGCACGATCGACAGCTGGAAGCTGACCTTCTGACCTTCTGACCTGCGCCGGCCCGGGTCCTGGCTCCGCCACCGGCCCTGGCACCGGCACCGGCCTCTGATACCGGTCTCTGATCAGCACCGCCGCCACCCCCCACCGGCCGCATGCGTGTGCGTCCCCGCACACGCATGCGGCCGTGTATGTCCGCCGGGGCCCGCGCTCGGCGGCGCTCGTGCCGCCCTACGAGGTGATGTCCTTCGTGGTGAAGCGCGCCCAGGCCGCCGCCCCGAACACCCCCGCGTACAGGGCCTGGAGTCCGAGGTTCCTCCGCACCTCGTCCCAGTGGAACGGCTCCCGCAGCAGATCCGAGAACGACATCCAGTAGTGCGGGAAGAGATACGGGTGGATCGCGTCCAGCTGGGGGATGGTGCCCAGGATCTGCACGGTGATCAGCAGTCCGACCGTGGTGGCCATGGCCGCGATACCGCTGCCCGTGAGGGTGGAGACAAAGAGCCCGAGCGCCGCGAACCCCGCCAGCGAGGCGGCGACGACGACGGCGACCAGCGCGGCCCGCAGCAGCCCCGATCCGAAGGAGATCGTGGTGCCGGAGATGGTGGTGACATCCCCCAGCGGGAAGAGCAGCGCGCCCACCGCCAGGGCGGAGACCGCGACCACCAGGGTCGCTGTCAGACAGAAGGCGAGGGCGGTGGCGTACTTGGCCAGCAGCAGCCGGGTCCGGCCGGCCGGGGCGACCAGCAGATAGCGGAGCGTACCGGCGTTGGCCTCGCCCGCGATGGAGTCGCCGGCGACGACCCCGACCGCCATCGGGAGGAAGACGGGCAGGGTCACGGCCAGCGCGGCGAAGACCAGGAAGAGCCCGTTGTTGGTGATCTGGGTGATGAAGGCCGGGCCCTCGCCCCCGCCGCCGGACCCGGCCGAGCCGTCCCCGCCGGTCTCGATCCGCACCGCGACACCGATCAGCACGGGGACGGCGGCCAGCACTCCCAGCAGGGCGAGCGTCCGCCAGCGGCGCAGGGTGGTGAGCAGCTCGGAGCGGAAGAGCCCGAACGTCCACGACCAGTGCGCCTCCCGCACCGCCCCGGAACTCCCGGCCACTCCGGCCGCCCCGGAACCGGCCGGCCCGGCCACCCCGGAGCCCCCGGAGCCCCCGGAACCCCCGGAACCGGACGCCTGGGAACCGGCCACCCCCGCCACCCCCGCCATCTCGTCGGTCTCAGCCCGCGACATCGAATCCCTCCCCCGTGAGCGCGACGAACGCGTCCTCCAGCGAGGCCCGCTCGACGCCGAACCCCCGTACCCGTATCCCGTCCTTCACCAGCGCGGCGGTGAGATCGGACAGCTCCGTGTCCACCGCCGGCGGGTCCGCCGTCACCCGGACGCCGTCCTCGACGGCCACTCCGGTGACTCCCCGCTCCCTGAGCAGCCGGGCCGTGTCCTCGGTGTCCGGGGTGAGCACGGTGAGCCGGCCGCGCGCCCCCGCCGCGAGGTCGGCGACGGGGCCCTGGGTGAGCAGCCGGCCCCGGGCCATCACCGCCACATGGGTGCAGACATGCTCGACCTCGTCGAGCAGGTGGGAGGAGAGGAAGACGGTGGTGCCGTCCGCCGCCAGCTCGCGCACCAGGGCGCGGATCTCCCGCATGCCCTGGGGATCGAGCCCGTTGGTGGGCTCGTCCAGGACGAGGAGACTGCGCGGCTGGAGCAGTGCGGCGGCGAGCCCGAGGCGCTGTTTCATTCCCAGGGAGTACGCCCGGGCCTTCTTGCCCGCCGCGGTGGTCAGGCCCACCCGGTCCAGGGCGGCGCCGACCCGGGCGGTCCGGGTGCGCGGATCGGCGGTCGGGTCGGCGGAGTCGAACCGTGTCAGATTCGACCGGCCGCTGAGATGTCCGTACAGCGCGGGTCCCTCGATCAGCGCTCCCACCCTGGGCAGGACGGAACGCTCCGCGCCGGGCACGGCGCCGCCGAGAACCCTGGCGGTGCCGGCGGTCGGTTCGATGAGGCCCATCAGCATGCGGATGGTGGTGGTCTTGCCCGAGCCGTTGGGCCCGAGGAAGCCGAAGACGCTTCCCTCGGGCACGGTGAGGTCGAGCCCGTCGACGGCGAGCTGGCCGCCCCGGTAGCGCTTGGTGAGGCCGCGCGTCTCGATCACCGCTGTCATGTCCGGCTCCCCCGATTCGACGCGTGCCGCTGGCGCACGCGTGCCGTGTTCTGTGGTGGCCCGTGGGGCCGTGCCGACGGACCCGGCCGCCCCACCGTACGAACGTACGGCGGAGCGGCCGGGTTCCGTTCCTCTGGCGTCGCCGCGCGGGCTACTTGTCCGCGTTGGCGGCCTTCACCAGCGCGTCCTGGGTGACGGCACCCGCATAGACCTTGCCGTCGTCCGTCATCAGGGCGTTGACCAGCCGGGTCTTGAAGATCGTCCCGGTGCCGAAGTCGCCGCTGACCTGGTCGCCCAGGGAGTCCAGGAAGTTCTTGGCCTCGGCGGGCACGTCGCCGTCCGCTCCCTTGGCCGCGCCGGACGCCGCGCCGCCCGGGGCGTCGAACACGGCGATGGAGGTCCAGTCCTCGCCGATGACGTTCAGCCCGCCGCCCGGGAGGCCACCCGGGCCGCCCGCGTGCTTCTCCAGCTTGCCGAGGTCCTTCTCCAGATCCTTCCCGAGCTCCTTCTCCAGCTCCTTGAGCCGCTGCTCACCCGGTCCGGCGGGCCCGTCCTTCCCGGCCCTGCCCTCCTGGCCGGCCTCGGTCACCTTCGTCCCCTTCGGCGGGGTGAAGTCGAAGGTGGAGCCGGCGGGCCGGGAGAAGTCGACCTTGGTGAAGCGCACATCGACCGCGGCCTTGCCGCCGCTCGCGGGGTTGACCGAGAACTTCAGCGGCGTTCCCGTGCTCGCGTCCACGGCGATCTTGATCGAGCCGATCGTCGAGCCGCTCTGCTGGGGCCTGACTGCCAGCTGGTAGGCGTCGCGGCCGGCGACCTGCGCGGTGCCGTCGACGGTCACGGAGGTGGAGGAGCCGGCGGCGGCCTTCAGGACCTGGTCCGCCAGCTCCTTGGGCGTGACCGACAGGTCCTTTCCGTCCGCCTTCCCGCGCTCGTGGGCCCGGGCGCCGTCCTTCTTCGCGTGGTACGCCTCGTTGCTGGCGCTGTCGTACGCCCACACCTCGGCGCCGTCGCGGATGATGCTGTACTCGGCGTTGTCCTCCAGGATCGAGAGCTTCTGCCGGTCGGGGCCGTCGACCGCGACACGCAGCGTGTGCGACCCGGTGGCCAGCCGCATCAGCTTCTCCTCGGGGGCGGCGGCGGAGGTCTCGCCGCCCTCCTCCGCACCGCCCTTCGGGGTGAAGTTGTCGCCGAGGCCGCCGAGATCGCCGAGCCCGTCCAGCGGGAGACCGAGATCCGTGGTGATCCTGACGGTGCCGGAGAGCTGTTCGGTGTCCGAGGCGGCGATCTTCTCGACCAGCTCCTGTGCGCTGATCTCCGGCAGGTCCGGGTCACCGGACGCGGCCAGCGCCGGGACGAGCCCGATGGTCGCCGCCGCCACGCCGGCCACGGCGACCGGGACGAAGTAGCGCGCGGCCTTGCGGCGGACCGGTCCCCGGTCCCGGTCCTCTTCGGTGGTCAGTGCGCTGTCGTTCGGTGCCATGGTGTGGCCTACCTCCGTGGTCGGTCAGAAGCGGTGACGCCGTGCGGTGCAGAAGCAGTTGGCCCCCCGGGCTGCTGTTGCCCGGAGGCGCTGATATCAATCTGACCAAATCACCGGGGCGGGGGCGTCAGCCCCCGGGAGCAACTTGGCGTACTGCTCTGGGATGAGGAAACGACACGGCGCCTCCCCCTTCCAGTAGGGGGAGGCGCCGCGCCCGCGCAAGGGTGCCGTGTCGGGTTTCGGCCAGGGCCTCCCGGCCCGCTCCGGGCCTCACCCGGGACTCACCCGGGCCCGCCCTGCCGCGCCCCCGCGCCCGGCTCGGCCCTGCCGCGCCCCCGCCCGGCTCGGCGCCCCCGCCCGGCTCAGCGCTGCCCGGCTCGGCGCTGCCCGGCTCGGCGCTGCCCGCTCCGCCCGCTCCACCGCCTCAGTTCACTTCCGACCGTCCTGGATCACTTCAGATCGCCTCGGATCACTTCCGGCCGCCGCTCCCGGGCTACTTCTGAATGAAGACATAGTCCGCGCCGTAGGAGACCCCCTTGAGGGCGCCCTTGGCGCAGCTTCCCGTGGGCGCCACGCCGCCCACGGTGTTCAGCCGCAGGATCTCCTGGCTCCCGGCGAGCAGCCCCTTCTTCTTGCCGGACTGGGTGGCCTTGAGGTCCAGCTCGGCGATGTTGGCGGTGCCGTTGGCGACCTTGCTGATCAGCTTCCCGGTGACGGCGCTGCGGTCGGGGGCGATCCACTGCGGGGTGCCGGAGCCCGGGGCGGTGAAGGAGTGGGCGATCCTCCCGCCCAGCACCGCGCTGACATCGTGCTGCTGGAACGAGAGCTTGCCGTCCGCGCCCTTCCTGCACTGGTAGATCTGCTTGCCCTTGACCACGGACGCCTGGAAGTTGTCGAGCGCCCTGGCGAACGGGAAGGACCCGGTCACCTTGTGGAACTGGCCCCGCACCGCGCCGCCCGGGAACTGGGCGGTGTGCAGATTGGCGTAGAAGCCGTTCGGGTCGGCCGTGAAGGCCCGGAGGACGGCCTTGTCCGTGATCCTGACCGTGCCGGTGACCGCACCGGTCCAGCCGTCGAGCCGGCTGCTGCCCTTGGCGAGCAGACCGGTGAAGTCGATCTTGACTCCGCCGTTGGTCCCGCGCGCGCCCTGGTGGATGTGGAGCGCGGTCGGCTTGTCGGTGCCACGGAACTTCACGGCGACCGAGACCTTGTCCCCCTGCACCTTCACGAACTGGAGCGCCAGGCCGTCGCGGTCGTTGACGGCGGGGCCGCCCTGCACCGGCACCTCGTTGGCACCGTTCAGGCTGGCCGCGAAGAGCGAGACGGCGGGGGCCTTGGCGCCGGCCTTCGCCGAGACACCGATGGCGCCCGTGGCGCCCGTGCCGCCGCCCGGGCCGCCGGCGGCGAAGGCGGGCAGTACGGCGAGCCCCATACCGACGGCCGCCACAACAGCGGTGGAACCGATAAGGATGGTCTTGGTGTGCTTCATCAGGAAAACTCCCCGTACAGGTGCCAACGCCCTGTGCGTCGGCTTCCGTACGTGAATACGGATGCGGTCCGAGGACCGGCCCAATCCTGGGAAGTGACCTGCGCCACACCACCTGGGCACCACGTGGCCAGAGTTTTCGCAGGTCAGCGGCGCCCGATCGGATACGGGCCGCTGGACACGATTCAGCGCGCGGCTCAGCCCACGCGTCAGCCACAGCTCCGGCGCACGCCCCGGCCCGGCCCCAGCCGCGCCCCGCCAGGGCCCGGCCCCGGCTCAGCCCCGGTCCGGCCCCGGCCCGGCCCCGGTTCGGTCCCGGCTCAGCCCCGGCCCGGTCCCGGCTCAGCCCGCGCGGTGCACCACCGCGTCGCACAGCTCCTCCAGAGCCGCCTTCGCGTAGCACTCGGGCAGCGGGGCGAGCATCGCCCGCGCCTCCTGCGCGTACCGCACGGTGTCCCGGCGGGCCAGCTCCAGCGCCGGGTGCTCGCGCAGCCGGCGCAGCACCTCGGCGAGCCGGTCGTCGTCCGCGAGATCCCCGTCGAGCAGGGCGACCAGCTCCAGGTCCTCCCGGCGGCCGTGGGCCCGGGCCTGCGCCCGCAGATGGAGCACCGGGAGCGTGGGGATGCCCTCGCGCAGATCGGTGCCGGGGGTCTTGCCCGACTCGTGCGAGTCACTGGCGATGTCGAGCACGTCGTCGGCGAGCTGGAAGGCGACGCCGAGCCGCTCCCCGTACTGGGTCAGGATGTCCACGACACCCTCCTCGGCACCGGACATCATCGCGCCGAACCGGCCCGAGACCGCGATCAGCGAGCCCGTCTTGCCGCCGATCACATCGAGGTAGTGGTCCACCGGGTCGCAGCCGTCGCGCGGCCCCGCCGTCTCCAGGATCTGGCCGGTGACCAGCCGCTCGAAGGCCTCGGCCTGGATGCGCACGGCCTCCGGGCCGAGGTCGGCCAGGATGTGGGAGGCGCGGGCGAAGAGGAAGTCACCGGTCAGCACGGCCACGGAGTTGCCCCAGCGGCTGTTGGCGCTGTCCACACCGCGCCGCACCTCCGCCTCGTCCATCACGTCGTCGTGGTAGAGGGTCGCCAGATGGGTCAGCTCCACCACCACGGCCGAGGGCACGATTCCGGGGGAGTACGGATCACCGAACTGGGCGGCGAGCATCACCAGCAGGGGACGGAACCGCTTGCCCCCGGCGCGTACGAGATGCTGCGCGGCCTCCGTGATGAAGGGCACCTCGCTCTTGGTGGCATCGAGCAGGCCCGCCTCCACGGCGGACAGTCCGTTCTGGACATCGGCCTCAAGAGCCTGGTCCCGCACGCTCAGCCCGAACGGCCCGACGACGGTCACGAGGTGGTCTCCTGTCTGCTGATAATCACACGGATTGTCGATGTGTCGGTGGATTCACTCAAGTCAGCGTATCCGGTCGCCTTTCGATCACCATGAGCGCCTTCCCGCCGCCGCCGGTATGTTCGTGATCAGCACATACGACCCGAAGTAGCCCTTTTCGCCAAGATCGGATGTCAGGCCGGAAAACCGGCCGGACGGCGGTCCCGGAGAAGGGGGCGCACCCCGTCATCGAGGCTCAGCCATGCGCCATCGCCTGCGGTTTCCCCATGACATCGGCCAGGAGGACCTCCGTATCCCGGTCCGTGACGGCACCGTGCTGTACGCGCGCGTCTGGCGGCCGACCGGAGAGGAGCCTGTCCCCGCGCTGCTGGAGTATTCGCCGGAAAGGCTGACGGACGCGACCGTCCCTCGCGACCTGCGGCGCCACCCCTGGTACGCCGGTCACGGCTACGCCTCGGTCCGCGTCGACGCCCGGGGCCACGGAAACAGCGGCGGCGTACCGGCGGGCCCGGCCGCCGAGGGCGCGCCCGGCGGGCCGCCGGACCTCCCGGACGCCGTCGATGTCATCGAGTGGCTGGCCGCGCGGCCCTGGTGCACCGGCCGGGTCGGCATGTTCGGGCTCGGCGCCGGCGGCACGCTCGCGCTGCGCGTCGCCGCCCTGGCCCCCGAGCCGCTGCGGGCCGTCGTCACCGTCTGCTCCAGCGACGACCCGTACGACAACGGGGGCTGCGCCCTCGGCGGCGCGCTGCCCGCCGGAGGGCTGCACTCCCGCTCGGCCGCGCTGCTCTCCTCGGTCTGCCGCCCGCCGGACCCCGTCTTCGCCGGACCGTCCTGGCGCGAGCGGTGGCTCACCCGGCTGGAGGCCGTCGAGCCCGCCGCCCACACCTGGCTCGCCCACCAGCTCAGGGACGACTTCTGGGAGCGGCAGACCCCCGCCGCCGGGGCGGTCAGGGCGGCGGTGCTGGCCGTCGGCGGCTGGGGCGACCCGCGCCGGGACACCGTGCTGCGGCTGGTGTCGGGGCTGCCGCCCGACCGGGTGCGCGGAGTGCTCGGCCCCTGGCCGCACGGCTACCCCGACCAGGTGCGGCAGGGAGCCGGGGCCGGCTTCCTGCACGAGACGCTCCGCTGGTGGGACCACCATCTGCGGGGCATCGGCAACGAGGTGATGGCGGAGCCGCTGCTGCGCACCCGCGCCCCCGGGGGCCCCTGGACCGGGGAGGCACACTGGCCGCCGCCGGATGTCACCCCGCTGGTGTACGAGCTCCGGGGCGCGCCCCGCACCGTCGACTCACCGCACTCCACCGGGGCGGACGCGGGCCCCTTCCTCCCTGACCTCCTCCCCGCCGCCGACCAGCGCGCCGACGACGCCCACTCCGCCTGCTTCGAGTTCCCCGTGGCCGATGAGCCGGTCACCGTCCTGGGCCGCCCCCGGCTCGCCCTGCGGCTGCGGCTGGACGTCCCGCACGGGCAGGTGATCGCCCGGCTCTGCGATGTCGCGCCCGACGGCTCGTCGGCGCCGGTCACCCTGGGCGCCCTCGGTCTCTCGGCCCGGCACGGCCCGGAGCGCGTCCACGCCTGGCCGCCGGGGACGACGGAGGAGGTGTCGCTGGAGCTGCTCGCCGCCGATCACACCTTCCGGCCCGGCCACCGCATCCGGCTCGCGGTCTCGTCCGCGTACTGGCCCTGGATCTGGCCGCAGACGGGCTCGGCCGGGTTCGTCCTGGACCCGGAGGGCTCCCGGCTCGAACTCCCCGTGCACGAGCACCCCGCCGGGCGGAGGACCCTCCCGGACCCCTTCCGGGTCGTCGGCCAGGACCCCGGTGCCGCGCGGGAGCAGGAGGGGCCCTGGCCGGTCGGGGTCAGCTCCGCGCCACGGCTGGACGGGGAGCGGCCCGAGCGGCTGCTGATCCGCGATCTCACGGCGGGCACCTGGCGGCTGGAGACCCTGCCGTGCCCCGCCGGCACCCGGACGCACCCGGGCGGTCTGGAGATCACCGAGGACGCGCTGGAGGTCCGTACCGTCCAGGAGCGCGACCCCCACTCCGCGCGGGCGCTCACCACCTGGAGCACCCGGCTGCACCGGCCGGAGCTGTCCTGGGACATCACCGTCGAGACCCGTTCGGAGCTGTCCTGCGACGCGTCGGACTTCCTGCTGCGGGACGAGGCGGTCTGCCGGGACGGCCGGGAGACCGTCTTCCACCGGACCTGGGAGCGGAGAATCCCCCGGCTGGCCGGATGACCGTGGCCCCCGCCGGATGATCGTGGTCTGCCGGGCGGGGGCGTCGCCCACGTACCGTGTCCTCACAACGTGGAAAGCGAGGCAGGCACCGATGTCCGAGCAGAGCCCGCTCGATCTGGCCGAGGGTGATCCCTTCGGTCCGCACAACCTCCCCTACGGCGTCTTCACCACGGCCGGCGAGCCCGAGCGCCCCCGGGTCGGCGTCCGGATCGGCAACCATGTGCTGGACGCCGGCGCGGCGGCGCGCGCCCTCGGCTCCCCCTACGCGGCGCTGCTGGACCGCCCGGCGCTGGACCCGCTGCTGGCGGCCGGGCGCACCGCCTGGCGCGATGTCCGGCGGGCCCTGACCGCCTGGGTGACGGTGCCCGCGCACCGCGCCGTCACAGAGCCGCTGCTGCACCCGCTGGACTCGGTCGCCCTGCACCTCCCGTACGCGGTCGGCGACTACGTCGACTTCTACGCCAGCGAGCACCACGCCACCAATGTGGGCCGGATCTTCCGCCCGGACGGGGACGCCCTCACCCCGAACTGGAAGCATCTGCCGATCGGTTACCACGGCCGCTCCGGCACGGTCGTGGTCTCCGGCACGGACGTCGTGCGCCCCCGGGGCCAGCGCAGGTCGCCCGCCGACCCCGCCCCGGTCTTCGGCCCCTCCGTCAAGCTCGACATCGAGGCGGAGGTCGGCTTCGTCGTCGGCACCCCCTCCACCCGGGGCCTGCCGGTCGGGCTCGCGGAGTTCCGGGAGCACGTCTTCGGCCTCTCGCTCCTCAACGACTGGTCGGCACGGGACATCCAGGCCTGGGAGTACGTCCCGCTCGGGCCGTTCCTCGGCAAGTCCTTCGCCACCTCCGTCTCCGCGTGGGTGACCCCGCTGGAGGCCCTGGAGGCGGCCAGGACCGATCCGCCCGCGCGCGACGTGGTGCTGCTGCCCTATCTCGACGACACCGCCGAGGAGGAGAAGGGCGGCTTCGACCTGCGGATCACGGTGGCGGTCAACGGCCATGTGATCGCGGAGCCGCCGTTCGCCACGATGTACTGGACCGCCGCCCAGCAACTGGCGCAGATGACCGTGAACGGCGCCTCGCTGCGCACGGGTGATCTGTACGGCTCCGGCACGGTCAGCGGCCCCGAGGTCCACCAGCGCGGCTCGCTCCTCGAACTCACCTGGAACGGCCGTGACCCGCTGAGGCTCCCGGAGGGCGAGCGCACCTTCCTGGAGGATGGCGACGTGGTGACGATAACGGCCTGGGCACCGGGCCCGGACGGGGTACGCGTCGGCCTGGGCGAGGTCACCGGCCGGATCACCCCCTCCCCCTGACCCCCGGTCCGGTACGCGGACGGGCCCGGCTCCCCCGAGGAGCCGGGCCCGTCGTGCGCGCGGGCCGCGCTACCGGACGAACACCCCGGCCTGGCCCGCCAGATCCAGGAAGTACTGCGGGGCGACACCCAGGACCAGGGTCACCGCGACCCCGACCGCGATCGCGGTCTTGGTCATCACCGAGGGCACGGCGACCGTGGGGCCGTCGGGCTTCGGCTCGCTGAAGAACATCAGCACGATGACCCGGATGTAGAAGAAGGCGGCGATGGCGGAGGAGATCACACCGACCACCACCAGCGCCCCGGCACCGCCCTCGGCCGCCGCCTTGAAGACCGCGAACTTCCCCGAGAAACCGGAGGTCAGCGGAATCCCGGCGAAGGCCAGCAGAAAGACCGCGAACACGGCGGCCACCAGTGGCGAGCGCCTGCCGAGCCCGGCCCACTTCGACAGATGGGTCGCCTCGCCTCCGGCGTCCCGCACCAGGGTCACCACGGCGAACGCCCCGATGGTGACGAAGGAGTAGGCGCCGAGGTAGAAGAGGACCGAGGAGACGCCCTCCGGGGTCACCGCGATGACACCCGCGAGGATGAACCCGGCGTGGGCGATGGACGAGTAGGCGAGCAGCCGCTTGATGTCCGTCTGGGTGATCGCCACGATCGCGCCGGCCAGCATGGTGACGATCGCGACCGCCCACATCACCGGCCGCCAGTCCCAGCGCAGCCCCGGCAGCACGACGTACAGCAGCCGCAGCAGCGCGCCGAAGGCGGCCACCTTGGTCGCCGCGGCCATGAAGCCGGTCACCGGGGTCGGCGCGCCCTGATAGACGTCCGGGGTCCACATGTGGAACGGGACGGCACCGACCTTGAAGAGCAGCCCCATCAGGATGAGCGCGGCGCCGATCAGCAGCAGCGCGTCATTGCCCATGGTTTCGGCGAGCACCGGGTCGATGGTCTGGACGCTGCCGTCGACCACATCGGCGATCCGGGCGTAGGAGAGCGAGCCCGCGTACCCGTAGAGCAGGGCGACGCCGAAGAGCAGGAACGCCGAGGAGAAGGCGCCGAGCAGGAAGTACTTCACCGCCGCTTCCTGGGAGAGCAGCCGCTTGCGGCGGGCCAGCGCGCAGAGCAGATACAGCGGGAGGGAGAAGACCTCCAGCGCGATGAAGAGCGTCAGCAGATCGTTCGCCGCCGGGAAGACCAGCATGCCCGCGATGGCGAAGAGGGCCAGCGGATAGACCTCGGTGGTGGTGAATCCGGCCCTGACCGCAGCCTTCTCGCTGTCGCTTCCGGGGACCGAGGCGGCCTGGGCGGCGAAGGAGTCGATCCGGTTCCCATGGGTCTCCGGGTCGAGCCTGCGCTCGGCGAAGGTGAGGACGGCGACCACCGAGGCCAGCAGGATCGTGCCCTGGAGGAAGAGGGTCGGTCCGTCGATCGCGATGGCGCCCATGGCCGCGATGTTCATCTTGGAGGTGCCGTAACCGGCCTGGGCGAGCGCGATGATGGAGGCGAACGCGGCGGCCAGCGCGACCAACGTCAGGGTCACCTGCGCCTGGTACCGCGCCCTGCGCGGCAGGAACGCCTCCAGCAGCAGGCCCAGGACCGCCGCGCCGACCACGATCAGGATCGGTGCGAGCTGTCCGTACTCGATATCGGGGGCCGGGATCTTGTCGGTCGATCCGGCGGCCGTCGTCCACAGGCTGTGGACAGCCGTAGCGCTCACTTCGCCGCCTCCGCCTCGGGCCGGGGGTCCTTCTTCTGTACGTCGGACATCGTGTGCTCCACGGCCGGGTTGACGACCTCCGTCAGCGGCTTCGGGAAGACACCGAGGAGGATCAGCAGTGCGATCAGCGGCGCGACCACGGCCAGCTCACGGGCCTTGAGATCGGGCATCGACCTGACCTCGGCCTTCACCGGGCCGGTCATCGTCCGCTGGTAGAGGACGAGGGTGTAGAGCGCGGCCAGCACAATGCCGGAGGTCGCGATGATCCCGGCGACCGGATAGCGGGCGAACGTGCCGACCAGGACCAGGAACTCGCTGACGAACGGCGCGAGCCCCGGCAGTGACAGGGTCGCGAGACTGCCGATCAGGAAGGTGCCGGCGAGGACCGGGGCGACCTTCTGCACCCCGCCGTAGTCCGCGATGAGCCGCGAGCCGCGCCGGGTGATCAGGAAGCCGGCCACCAGCATCAGCGCGGCGGTGGAGATCCCGTGGTTGACCATGTAGAGCGTGGCGCCCGACTGGCCCTGGGAGGTCATCGCGAAGATGCCGAGGACGATGAAGCCGAAGTGCGAGATGGAGGCATAGGCGATCAGCCGCTTGATGTCGCGCTGTCCGACCGCGAGCAGCGCCCCGTAGACGATGCTGATCAGTGCCAGCACCAGGATCACGGGGGTGGCCCACTTCGACGCCTCGGGGAAGAGCTGGAGGCAGAAGCGGAGCATCGCGAAGGTGCCGACCTTGTCGACCACGGCCGTGATCAGCACGGCGACCGGAGCGGTCGCCTCCCCCATCGCGTTGGGCAGCCAGGTGTGCAGCGGCCACAGCGGCGCCTTGATCGCGAAGGCGAGGAAGAAGCCCAGGAAGAGCAGCCGCTCGGTGTTGGTCGCCATGTTCAGCTCGCCCGAGGCGCGGGCCTCGGCGATCTCGGCGAGCGAGAAGCTGCCCGCGACCACATAGAGGCCGATGACGGCCGCCAGCATGATCAGTCCGCCGGCCAGGTTGTAGAGCAGGAACTTGACCGCCGCGTACGACCGCTGGGCCGCCGCGTTCTGGTCGGTGCCCGCGTGGGCCCGGTCGCCGAAGCCGCCGATGAGGAAGTACATCGGGATCAGCATGGCTTCGAAGAGGATGTAGAAGAGGAAGACATCGGTGGCCTCGAAGGAGAGGATCACCATCGCCTCGACCATCAGGATCAGGGCGAAGAAGCCCTGGGTCGGCCGCCATCTGCTGCTGCCGGTCTCCTGGGGCTCGGCGTCGTTCCAGCCGGCCAGGATGACGAACGGGATCAGCAGCGCGGTCAGCGCGATCAGCGCCACCCCGATGCCGTCCACGCCCAGTTCGTACCGGACGCCGAAGTCGGCGATCCAGGCGTGGGACTCGGTGAGCTGGTAGCGGTCGCCGCCGGGTTCGAACCGGATGAAGACGATCGCGGCCAGCACCAGGGTGACCAGCGAGAAGCCCAGCGCGAGGACCTTGGCCGCCGAGCGCCGCGCGGCGGGCACGGCGGCGGTGACGATCGCGCCGACCGCCGGGACGACCGCCGTCGCCGTAAGGAGCGGGAAGGACATTGCAGTTACACCGCCCTCATCAGCAGGGTCACGGCGATCAGCACCGCCGTACCTCCGAACATCGAGACGGCGTACGAGCGGACGTAGCCGTTCTGCAGTTTGCGCATCCGGCCGGAGAGCCCGCCGATGGAGGCGGCGGTGCCGTTGACCACGCCGTCGACCAGGGTGTGGTCGACATAGACCAGGGAGCGGGTGAGGTGCTCCCCGCCCCGGACCAGGACCACATGGTTGAAGTCGTCCTGGAGGAGGTCGCGGCGCGCGGCCCGGGTGAGCAGGGAGCCCCTCGGCGCGGTGACCGGCACCGGCCGGCGCCCGTACATCGCCCAGGCGACGGCGACCCCGATCAGCAGCACCACGACGGTGGCCGTGGTGACCGTCGCCGCGCTGACGGGCGGATGGCCGTGGTCGTAGCCGGTGACGGGCTTCAGCCAGTTCAGGAAGCGGTCGCCGATGCCGAAGAAACCGCCGGCGAAGACCGAGCCGAAGGCCAGCACGATCATCGGGATGGTCATCGACCGGGGCGACTCGTGCGGATGCGGCTCATGGCCCTCGGCGTCGGGCTGCCAGCGCTTCTCGCCGAAGAAGGTCATCAGCATCACCCGGGTCATGTAGAACGCGGTGATCGCCGCGCCCAGCAGGGTGACACCGCCGAGAATCCAGCCCTCGGTGCCGCCCTTCGCGAAGGCGGACTCGATGATCATGTCCTTGGAGAAGAAGCCGGAGAGCCCGGGGAAACCGATGATGGCGAGATAGCCGAGACCGAAGGTGACGAAGGTGACCGGCATGTGCTTGCGCAGACCGCCGTACTTCCTCATGTCGACCTCGTCGTTCATGCCGTGCATCACCGAACCGGCGCCCAGGAACAGCCCGGCCTTGAAGAAGCCGTGGGTCACCAGGTGCATGATCGCGAAGACATAGCCGATGGGGCCGAGGCCGGCCGCCAGGATCATGTAGCCGATCTGCGACATCGTCGAGCCGGCCAGCGCCTTCTTGATGTCGTCCTTGGCGCAACCGACGATCGCACCGAAGAGCAGCGTCACCGCGCCGACGACCACGACCACCGTCTGCGCGTCCGGGGCGGCGTTGAAAATCGCGCCGGAGCGGACGATCAGATAGACACCGGCGGTGACCATGGTGGCCGCGTGGATCAGGGCCGAGACCGGGGTCGGGCCCTCCATCGCGTCCCCCAGCCAGGACTGGAGGGGCACCTGCGCGGACTTGCCGCAGGCCGCGAGGAGCAGCATCAGACCGATCGCCGTGAGGGTGCCCTCGCCGGCGCCGTCGACGGACCCGAGGACCGGGCCGAAGGCGAAGGTGCCGAAGGTGGTGAACATCAGCATGATCGCGATGGAGAGGCCGATGTCACCGACCCGGTTGACCAGGAAGGCCTTCTTCGCCGCCGTCGCCGCGCTGGGCTTGTGCTGCCAGAACCCGATGAGCAGGTAGGAGGCGAGCCCCACACCCTCCCAGCCGAAGTACAGCAGCAGATAGTTGTCCGCGAGGACGAGCAGCAGCATCGCCGCGAGGAAGAGGTTCAGATAGCCGAAGAAGCGGCGGCGCCGCTCGTCGTGCTCCATGTAGCCGATGGAGTAGATGTGGATCAGGGTGCCCACACCGGTGATCAGCAGCACGAAGGTCATCGACAGCTGGTCGAGCTGGAAGGCGACATCCGCCTGGAAGCCCTCGACCGGAATCCAGCTGAACAGCCGCTGGTGCAGGGCGCGGTCGTCCGCGCTCCGGCCCAGCATGTCCGCGAACAGCACCGCGCCGATGAGGAAGGACGCGGCGGCGAACGCCGTGCCGAGCCAGTGTCCGGTGCGGTCGAGCCGCCGCCCCCCGCACAGCAGCACCACCGCTCCGAGCAGGGGCGCGGCGATGAGCAGCGCAATCAGGTTCTCCACGATTCAGCCCCTCACAGCTTCATCAGGCTGGCGTCGTCGACCGAGGCCGAGTGGCGGGAACGGAACAGGGCCACGATGATCGCGAGCCCCACCACGACCTCGGCGGCGGCGACGACCATGGTGAAGAACGCGACGATCTGGCCGTCGAGGTTTCCGTGCATCCGGGAGAAGGCGACGAGCGCGAGGTTGCAGGCGTTGAGCATCAGCTCGATGCACATGAACACGACGATCGCGTTCCGCCGGATCAGGACTCCGGAGGCGCCGATGGTGAACAGCAGCGCCGCCAGGTAGAGGTAGTTGACCGGACTCACCGCGAGGCCTCCTCTTCGTCCCGGTCGCGTCCGAGGCCGCCGTCGGTGTCGTCATCGGTGCCGGCGGGGCCGTCGGGGCCCTCGCCGATCGGTCCCGAGCGGCCCAGCCGCTCCTCCGAGCGCTGCTCCAGGGCCTTGATGTCGTTCAGCGCCTGGGCGGAGACATCGCGGATCTGGCCGCGCTCCCGCAGGGTGCCGATGACGGTCAGCTCGGAGGGGGTGCCGTCGGGGAGCAGTCCGGCGATGTCCACGGCGTTGTGCCGGGCGTAGACGCCGGGGGCGGGGAGCGGCGGCAGCTGCTTGCCCGCGCGCACCCGCTCCTCGGCCAGCTCGCGCTGGGTCTTCGCGCGCTCGGTGCGCTCCCGGTGGGTGAGCACCATCGCGCCGACGGCCGCCGTGATCAGCAGCGCGCCGGTGATCTCGAACGCGAAGACGTACTTGGTGAAGATCAGGGCGGCGAGCCCCTCGACATTGCCGCCGTGGGCGCTGTTGGCGGCGCCCAGACCGGTGAAGGTGGAGAGGGAGGCCTGGCCGATGCCGGCGACCAGCAGCACGCCGAAGCCGAGCCCGCAGGCCACCGCGAGCCAGCGCTGCCCCTTGAGCGTCTCCTTGAGGGAGTCGGCGGCGGTGACACCGACGAGCATCACCACGAAGAGGAAGAGCATCATGACCGCGCCGGTGTAGACGACGATCTGGACGATGCCCAGGAAGTAGGCGCCGTTGGCGAGGTAGAAGACCGCCAGGATGATCATCGTGCCCGCGAGGCAGAGGGCGCTGTGGACGGCCCGCCGCATCAGGATCGTACAGAGAGCGCCGATCACCGCGACGGTGCCGAGGACCCAGAACTGGACGGCCTCACCGGTCGATGTGGTGGTGGCCGCCAGGGCGCCGAGACCGCTCAGCCCGCTCATGCGCCCACCTCCTCGTCCTTCTCCTCCTTGGAGACGGCGGTCTGCTGGACGGTGCCGGGGGCGGCCTCGGTCACCAGGCCCCGGTAGTAGTCCTGTTCGTCCATGCCGGGGTAGATGGCGTGCGGCGAGTCGACCATGTTGTCGTCGAGACCGGCGAGGAGCTGTTCCTTGGTGTAGATGAGGTTCTCGCGGGAGCTGTCGGCCAGCTCGAACTCATTGGTCATCGTGAGCGCCCGGGTGGGGCACGCCTCGATGCAGAGGCCGCAGAGGATGCAGCGCGCGTAGTTGATCTGATAGACGCGGCCGTACCGCTCGCCCGGGGAGTACCTCTCCTCCTCGGTGTTGTCCGCGCCCTCCACATAGATGGCGTCCGCGGGACAGGCCCAGGCGCACAGCTCGCACCCCACGCACTTCTCCAGGCCGTCGGGATGACGGTTGAGCTGGTGCCGGCCGTGGAAGCGCGGCGCTGTGACCTTCTGCTGCTCCGGGTACTGCTCGGTCAGCCGCTTCTTGAACATGGCCTTGAAGGTCACGCCGAAGCCGGCGACCGGGTTCTGGAATGTGCTGTCCGATTCCTCAGACACCGTCAGCCTCCTTTCCGTCACGAGGACCATCACTCACAGTGTCGGGTCCACCACTGACAATCAGCTCGCGCTCACGGCGCGGACGCCTGCGCGGCACGGGCGGCAGGGTCTGCCCGGGCAGCGGCGGTACGGGGAATCCGCCGGCCATCGGGTCGAAGGCGGCGGGTGGTTCCGCCTCCGCCCCCTCCCCCGCGTCGGGGGACCGCTTCCCGCGGAACATGTCGGCGATGAAGGACAGCAGCAGCACGGTGATGACCGCGCCGGCGACATAGAGCAGGATCGTCTGGAAGTCGTAGTTCTCGTTCCGCAGCGCCCGCACGGTCGCGACCAGCATCAGCCAGACCACCGAGACCGGGATGAGGACCTTCCAGCCGAGCTTCATCAGCTGGTCGTAGCGGACGCGCGGGAGCGTGCCGCGGAGCCAGATGAAGAAGAACAGCAGCAGCTGGACCTTGATGACGAACCAGAGCATCGGCCACCAGCCGTGGTTCGCGCCCTCCCAGAAGGTGGAGATCGGGTAGGGGGCGCGCCAGCCGCCGAGGAAGAGGGTGACCGAGACGGCGGAGACGGTGACCATGTTGACGTACTCGGCCAGCATGAACATCGCGAACTTGATCGAGCTGTACTCGGTGTTGAAGCCGCCGACCAGGTCGCCCTCGGACTCCGGCATGTCGAACGGCGCCCGGTTGGTCTCGCCGACCATGGTGACGATGTAGATGATGAAGGAGACCGGCAGCAGGATGATGTACCAGCGGTCGGCCTGGGCCTCCACGATCGCCGAGGTCGACATCGACCCGGAGTAGAGGAAGACGGAGGCGAAGGCGGCGCCCATCGCGATCTCGTAGGAGATCATCTGCGCGCAGGAGCGGAGCCCGCCGAGCAGCGGGTAGGTCGATCCCGAGGACCAGCCCGCCAGCACGATCCCGTAGATGCCGACCGACGCGACCGCGAGGACGTAGAGCATCGCGATCGGGAGGTCGGTGAGCTGCATCGTGGTGCGCTGGCCGAAGATCGAGACCTCGTTGCCGGCCGGTCCGAAGGGGATCACCGCGATCGCCATGAAGGCCGGGATCGCGGCGATGATCGGCGCGAGGATGTAGACGACCTTGTCGGCGCGCTTGACGATCACATCCTCCTTGAGCATCAGCTTGATGCCGTCCGCGAGGGACTGGAGGAGGCCCCAGGGGCCGTGCCGGTTGGGGCCGATGCGCAGCTGCATCCAGGCGACGACCTTGCGCTCCCACACGATGGAGAAGAGCACGGTCAGCATGAGGAAGGCGAAGCAGAACACGGCCTTGATCAGGACGAGCCACCAGGGGTCGCGCCCGAACATCGAGAGGTCCTCGGCCGCGAGGAGCTGGACCTCGGTGAGCTGGGCCGCGGCGATCATGCGCGCACCTCCGGCGCTTGGGCGGCGGACGGCGCGTCGGCCGGGCCGATGCGGACCAGCTGCCCGGGGCGGGCCCCGGTGTCCGCGGTGACGCCGCCGCCCCGCGAGTTCAGCGGGAGCCAGACGACCCGGTCGGGCATCTCGGTGATCTGGAGCGGCAGCCGCACCGCGCCGGCGGGGCCGGTGACGGTCAGTTCGCCGCCGTCCTCGACTCCGGTCTCGGCGGCCGTGGCGGGCGAGAGCCGGGCGACGGCCGCGTGGCGGGTGCCCGCCAGGGCCGTGTCGCCCCGCTGGAGCAGCCCCTGGTCGAGCAGGAGCCGGTGCCCGGCGAGCACCGCCTCGCCCTCGCCGGCGCGGGGCAGCGGACGGCCGGACTCCATGGGCTCCCCGGCCCGGGGGCCGGTCCAGGTGCCGAGGCGGTCCAGCTCCCTGCGCACGGAGAGCAGATCGGGCAGCCCGAAGGGGATGTCCATCTCGTCCGCGAGCATGTGCAGGACACGGGAGTCGGCCGGTGCGAGCCGGCGGGTCATCTGCTCGGGTTTGAGCGCGGCCTCGAACATCCTCGCCCTGCCCTCCCAGTTGAGGAAGGTGCCGGGCTTCTCGGCGACGGCGGCGACCGGGAAGACGACATCCGCCCGGTCGGTGACCTCGCTGGGCCGCAGCTCCAGGGAGACCAGGAATCCGACCGCGTCCAGCGCCTCGCGGGCGCGTGCCGGGTCCGGCAGATCGGCGACCTCGACACCCGCGACGAGCAGGGCGCCCAGCTCACCGGTGGCCGCGGCCTCCACGATCTGCGCGGTGTCCCGGCCGTAGCGCTGCGGGAGTTCCCGTACGCGCCACACCTCGGCGGTCTCCTCGCGCGCCCTCGGGTCGGTGGCGGGGCGGGCGCCGGGCAGCAGCGAGGGGAGCGCGCCCGCCTCGACGGCGCCGCGCTCACCGGCCCGGCGCGGAATCCACACCAGGCGGGCGCCGGTCGCGGTCGCGGTCCGCACGACGGCGGTGAGCCCGCCGGGCACGGCCGCGAGCCGTTCACCGACGATGATCACCGAGCCGTCGGCGCGGAGCGCCTCGGCGGCGGCCGATCCGTCGCCGTCGAGTCCGACGGTGCCGCTGAGCGCGTCCAGCCACTCCGTCTCGGTGCCGGGCGCGGCCGGCAGCAGCGTGCCGCCCGCCTTGGCCAGGCCCCGGGTGGCGTGGGTGGCCAGGGCGAAGGTCCGCTGTCCGTGCTTGCGGTGGGCCTTGCGGAGGCGGAGGAAGACCCCGGGGGCCTCCTCCTCGGCCTCGATGCCGACGAGGAGCACGGCGGGCGCCTGCTCCAGTTCGCGGTGGGTGACCCCGCCGCCGGAGAGGTCCCGGCCCGTCCCCGCGACCCGGGCGGCCAGGAAGTCGGCCTCCTCGGGGGAGTGGGCGCGGGCCCGGAAGTCGATGTCGTTGGTGCCGAGGGCGACCCGGGCGAACTTGGCGTACGCGTAGGAGTCCTCGACGGTGAGCCGGCCGCCCGCGAGGACTCCGGCCCGGCCGCGCGCCGCGCCGAGCCCGGCCGCGGCGGCGGCCAGCGCCTCGGGCCAGCTCGCCGGCTCCAGCACCCCGTCCGCCGTGCGGACCAGGGGGGTGGTGAGCCGGTCCCGCTGCTGGGCGTAGCGGAACCCGAAGCGCCCCTTGTCGCAGATCCACTCCTCGTTGACCTCGGGGTCGTCGGCGGCGAGCCGCCGCATGACCTTCCCGCGCCGGTGGTCGGTGCGGGTCGCGCAGCCGCCGGCGCAGTGCTCGCAGACACTGGGCGTGGAGACCAGGTCGAAGGGGCGGGAGCGGAAGCGGTACGCGGCCGAGGTGAGCGCGCCGACCGGGCAGATCTGGATGGTGTTGCCGGAGAAGTACGACTGGAAGGGGTCGCCCTCGCCGGTACCGACCTGCTGGAGGGCGCCCCGTTCCAGGAGCTCGATCATCGGGTCGCCGGCGACCTGGTTGGAGAACCGGGTGCAGCGGGCGCACAGGACGCACCGCTCGCGGTCGAGCAGCACCTGGGTGGAGATCGGCACCGGCTTCTCGAAGGTCCGCTTCCTCCCCTCGAAGCGGGAGTCCGCGCCGCCGTGCGACATGGCCTGGTTCTGGAGCGGGCACTCGCCGCCCTTGTCGCAGACGGGGCAGTCGAGCGGATGGTTGATCAGCAGCAGCTCCATCACGCCCTTCTGCGCCTTCTCGGCGACGGGCGAGGAGAGCTGCGACTTGACGACCATGCCGTCGGTGCAGGTGATGGTGCAGGAGGCCATCGGCTTGCGCTGGCCCTCCACCTCCACGATGCACTGCCGGCAGGCGCCGGCCGGGTCGAGGAGGGGGTGGTCGCAGAACCGGGGGATCTCGATGCCGAGGAGTTCGGCGGCGCGGATGACGAGGGTCCCCTTGGGGACGCTGATCTCGGCGCCGTCGATGGTCAGGGTGACGAGGTCCTCGGGCGGGACCGCTGCCTCCCCGCCCCCGGAAGGAGCGCTCGTGGTCACGGTCATGCGTTGACCTCCGTGCGGTGATCGGCCCAAGCGGTGGACTTGGCCGGGTCGAAGGGGCAGCCGGCGCCGGTGATGTGCTGCTCGTACTCCTCGCGGAAGTACTTCAGCGAGGAGAAGATCGGTGCCGCGGCACCGTCGCCGAGGGCGCAGAACGACTTGCCGTTGATGTTGTCGGCGATGTCGTTGAGCTTGTCGAGGTCGGACATGACGCCGTGGCCGGCCTCGATGTCGCGGAGCAGCTGGACCAGCCAGTAGGTGCCCTCGCGGCAGGGGGTGCACTTGCCGCAGGACTCATGGGCGTAGAACTCGGTCCAGCGGGTGACGGCCCGGACCACGCAGGTCGTCTCGTCGAAGCACTGGAGGGCCTTGGTGCCGAGCATGGAGCCGGCCGCTCCGACGCCCTCGTAGTCGAGCGGGACGTCGAGGTGCTCGTCGGTGAACATCGGGGTCGACGAGCCGCCGGGGGTCCAGAACTTGAGCCGGTGGCCGGGGCGCATCCCGCCGCCCATGTCGAGGAGCTGGCGCAGGGTGATGCCGAGCGGGGCCTCGTACTGGCCGGGGCCCGCGACATGGCCGCTGAGGGAGTAGAGCGTGAAGCCGGGGGACTTCTCGCTGCCCATGGACTTGAACCAGTCCTTGCCCCGGTTGAGGATCGCGGGAACCGACGCGATGGACTCGACGTTGTTCACCACAGTGGGGCACGCGTACAGACCGGCGACCGCGGGGAAGGGGGGTCGCAGCCGGGGCTGGCCGCGCCGTCCTTCGAGCGAGTCCAGCAGCGCGGTCTCCTCACCGCAGATGTACGCGCCGGCGCCCGCGTGCACCGTGATGTCGAGGTCGAGTCCGCTGCCGAGGGCGTCCTTGCCGAGGTAGCCCGCCTCGTACGCCTCCCGCACGGCTTCGTGGAGGCGCCGCAGCACGGGGACGACCTCACCGCGCAGATAGATGAAGGCATGGCTGGAGCGGATCGCGTAACAGGCGATGATCATCCCCTCGATGAGGGAATGCGGGTTGGCGAAGAGGAGCGGGATGTCCTTGCAGGTCCCGGGCTCCGACTCGTCGGCGTTGACAACAAGATAGTGAGGCTTGCCGTCTCCCTGCGGGATGAACTGCCACTTCATCCCGGTGGGGAAGCCCGCGCCGCCGCGTCCGCGCAGACCCGAGTCCTTGACATAGGCGATCAGGTCGTCCGGGGACATGGCGAGTGCCTTGCGCAGCCCCTGGTAGCCCTCGTGCCGCTGGTAGGTCTTCAGCGTCCAGGACTCCGCCTCGTCCCAGAAGGCCGACAGGACGGGTGCGAGGAGCTTCTCGGGGCTGGTCTCGCCGCCGGCCCCGGAACCGGCGGTGCCTCCGTATTCGGTGGACACGGCCATCACTCCCCCTCCTCGGTGACCGGCCCCGACGGGTGCCGTGGGTCGGAGTCCGCTGTCTGCTGCGGTGCGTCATGGGAACTGAGGTGCCCGGAGCCGGGCTGCGGGGCGTCCTCGGGTGCCTCGGACCGGGGGGAGACCACCCGGGCGGGGACGGTCTCGCCCTTGGCCAGACGGAGCCCGATCAGGGAGGCGGGTCCGGCGCCGCCGGTCGCGGCGACCGCTCCGGGGCGCTCGTCCGGGAAGCCGGCGAGAATCCGCGCGGTCTCCTTGTAGGTGCACAGGGGCGCGCCCCGGGTCGGCTCCACCGGCCGTCCGGCGCGCAGGTCGTCGACGAGCCTGCGGGCCGAGCCGGGGGTCTGGTTGTCGAAGAACTCCCAGTTCACCATCACCACGGGGGCGAAGTCGCAGGCCGCGTTGCACTCGATGTGCTCCAGCGTGACCTTGCCGTCCTCGGTGGTCTCGTTGTTGCCGACCCCGAGATGCTCCTGGAGCTCCTCGAAGATGGCGTCACCGCCCATGACCGCGCAGAGCGTGTTGGTGCAGACCCCGACCTGGTAGTCACCGGACGGCTTGCGCCGGTACATGGAGTAGAAGGTGGCGACCGCGGTGACCTCGGCGGTGGTCAGTTCGAGCTGCTCGGCGCAGAACTGCATGCCGGTACGGGAGACATGCCCCTCCTCCGACTGGACCAGGTGCAGCATCGGCAGCAGCGCCGACCGGGAGTCCGGGTAGCGGGAGACGATCTCCTTGGCGTCGCGCTCCAGCCGCTCGCGCGCCTCGGCCGGGAAGTCGGGGGCGGGCAGCCGGGGCATCCCCAGCTGCACTTCCTGGTTGGACGACTGGGCCGTCATCGGTCGACGCCTCCCATCACGGGGTCGATGGACGCGACGGCGACGATGACGTCGGCCACCTGGCCGCCCTCGCACATCGCCGCCATGGCCTGGAGATTGGTGAAGGACGGGTCCCGGAAGTGGACCCGGAAGGGGCGGGTGCCGCCGTCGGAGACGATGTGCGCGCCGAGTTCGCCCTTGGGCGACTCGACCGCCGCGTACACCTGTCCGACGGGGACCCGGAAGCCCTCGGTGACCAGCTTGAAGTGGTGGATCAGGGCCTCCATGGAGGTGCCCATGATCTTCTTGATGTGGTCCAGGGAGTTGCCGAGTCCGTCCGGTCCGAGCGCGAGCTGCGCGGGCCAGGCGATCTTCTTGTCGGCGACCATGACCGGCCCGGGCTCCAGGCGGTCGACGCACTGCTCGATGATGCGCAGCGACTGGCGCATCTCCTCCAGGCGGATGAGGAAGCGGCCGTAGGAGTCACAGGTGTCGGCGGTCGGGATGTCGAAGTCGTAGGTCTCGTACCCGCAGTACGGATCGGTCTTGCGCAGGTCGTGGGCGAGCCCGGCCGAGCGCAGTACGGGTCCGGTGGCGCCGAGGGCCATGCAGCCGGTGAGGTCGAGATGGCCGACGTCCTGCATCCGGGCCTTGAAGATGGGGTTGCCGGTGGCGAGCTTGTCGTACTCCGGCAGGTTCTTCTTCATCGTCCGCACGAACTCGTGGAGCAGGTCCACGGTCCCGGGGGGCAGGTCCTGGGCGAGGCCGCCCGGGCGGATGAAGGCGTGGTTCATCCGCAGACCGGTGATCAGCTCGAAGAGGTCGAGGACGAGTTCACGGTCCCGGAAGCCGTAGATCATGATCGTGGTGGCGCCCAGTTCCATCCCGCCGGTGGCGATGCACACCAGATGGGAGGAGATCCGGTTCAGCTCCATCAGCAGCACCCGGATCACGGTCGCCCGGTCGGGGATCTGGTCCTCGATGCCGAGCAGCCGTTCGACGCCGAGGCAGTACGCGGCCTCGTTGTAGAAGGGCGTCAGATAATCCATGCGCGTGACGAAGGTGGTGCCCTGCGTCCAGTTCCGGTATTCGAGGTTCTTCTCGATGCCGGTGTGGAGATAGCCGATGCCGCAGCGGGCCTCGGTGACGGTCTCGCCGTCGATCTCCAGGATCAGCCGGAGCACCCCGTGGGTGGAGGGGTGCTGGGGACCCATGTTGACGACGATGCGCTCGTCGTCGGCCTTGGCCGCGCTCTGGACCACCTCGTCCCAGTCGCCACCGGTGACGGTGTAGACGGGGCCCTCGGTGGTCTCCCGGGCGGTTGCGTGGGATGTGGACATCAGCTGTACGACCTCCGCTGGTCCGGAGCCGGAATCTGGGCGCCCTTGTACTCGACGGCGATTCCGCCGAGCGGATAGTCCTTGCGCTGCGGGAAGCCCTGCCAGTCGTCGGGCATCATGATCCGGGTGAGGGCGGGGTGGCCGTCGAAGACGAGCCCGAAGAAGTCGTAGGTCTCGCGCTCGTGCCAGTCGTTGGTCGGGTAGACCGCGACCAGCGACGGGATGTGCGGGTCACTGTCCGGGGCGGAGACCTCGACGCGGATCAGCCGGCCGTGGGTGAGCGAGCGCAGATGGTAGACGGCGTGCAGCTCGCGGCCCTTGTCCTCGGGGTAGTGGACCCCGCTCACCCCGGTGCAGAGCTCGAAGCGCAGGGCGGGGTCGTCGCGCAGGGTGCGGGCGACCCGGAGCAGATGGTCGCGCTCGATGTGGAAGGTCAGCTCGCCCCGGTCGACCACGGTCTTCTCGATGGCGTTCTCGGGGACGAGGCCCTGCTCCTCCAGGGCGCCCTCCAGCTCGTCGGCGACCTCGTCGAAGTACCCGCCGTAGGGGCGGTTCGCCGGGCCCGGCAGCCGCACCGAGCGGACGAGGCCGCCGTAGCCGGAGGTGTCGCCGCCGTTGTTGGCGCCGAACATCCCGCGCTGGACGCGGATCTCCTCGCCGTGGTCGCCGCGCTGCCCGGGAAGGTTCTGCTCGCTGAGCTCCTTCTCGGGGTTCGGCCGGTCGTCCGGCCGGCCCTTGGCCGTCTCGCTCACCGGAGCAGCCCCTTCATCTCGATCGTCGGAAGGGCCTTGAGCGCCGCTTCCTCCGCCTCCCGGGCCGCTTCCGCCGCGTTGACGCCGAGCTTGGAGGACTGGATCTTCTGGTGGAGCTTGAGGATCGCGTCCATCAGCATCTCGGGGCGCGGCGGACAGCCGGGCAGATAGATGTCGACGGGGACGATGTGATCAACGCCCTGCACAATCGCGTAGTTGTTGAACATGCCGCCCGACGAGGCGCAGACGCCCATGGAGATGACCCACTTGGGGCTGGGCATCTGGTCGTAGACCTGGCGGAGCACGGGGGCCATCTTCTGGCTCACCCGGCCCGCCACGATCATCAGATCGGCCTGGCGCGGTGAGCCGCGGAAGACCTCCATCCCGAACCGGGCCAGGTCGTAGCGGCCGGCGCCGGTCGTCATCATCTCGATGGCGCAGCACGCCAGCCCGAACGTGGCCGGGAAGACGGATGACTTGCGCACCCAGCCCGCGGCCTGCTCGACCGTGGTGAGCAGAAATCCGCTCGGCAGCTTCTCTTCGAGTCCCATTGGTGCCTCTCAGCCCCTCAGTCCCATTCCAGCCCGCCGCGCCGCCAGACATACGCGTAGGCGACGAAGACGGTGAGCACGAAGAGCAGCATCTCCACGAGCCCGAAAAGCCCGAGGGCGTCAAAGCTGACCGCCCAGGGGTAGAGGAAGACGATCTCGATGTCGAAGACGATGAAGAGCATCGCCGTCAGGTAGTACTTGATGGGAAAACGGCCGCCCCCGGCAGGCGTCGGAGTGGGCTCGATGCCGCACTCGTACGCCTCCAGCTTTGCCCGGTTGTACCGTTTGGGGCCGATCAGCGTGGCCATGACCACGGAGAAGATCGCAAACCCTGCCCCGAGGGCTCCGAGTACCAGGATGGGCGCGTAGGCATTCACCCTCCTCGCTCCTTCCAGTCGTCCTTGACCGTGTGGACCGCACCGGGCGATAGACGCGCCGCCTCGAAGATCGTGTTCATGTGAGGCAGTTCACAAGCCCGACTGCCCCGCATCCTATGCCTGCCGGTCTGTGATCTGCGACACGGGGTCGGCAACCGCTTTTGTGATCTCCACCACCTGACGAAGGATCATGAAGTCGGATGAGAGGTGATCTTCATACGTGAAGCGCGCAGTTGATTACCAGACGTGACAACTTTTGGCGTTTCCGCTGGTCGTGGGCGTCTCGCACTATCAAGCAGATGCCCGCGAACGCAAATTGGCGGCAAACGGGAGCGGATGATAGTAAGCGTTGCCTTGCCTAACCCGGAGCCTCGCGGGCGGAGCCGCGCAGAAGAGACGGGACCGGTGGCGGCGAGCGCCGGATCACCCCCGCCGGGGGGATACGCGCATCCGTTCACGAACTCCGGGGGCCCACTCCGTCACCCTTCCGGTTCGCGTCACCACACACCGCGACCGCCACCGCGGGCACGGCGGGCCGGGCACGGAGGGGTGGCGGCCCGAGCGGCCGGTAGCGCCCCGGACACCGCCCGTCACGCCCGCCCGTGACCCCACTGTGACCTGCACCACTCCCCTGTGACCCTCGTAAAGGCGGGCTTGGCCAATGGCCTGAAGCGGTGGTAGGCGTGAGGCAATTCGGACCTTTTCCCAGAAACGCATGATCACGACCATGATCACGACTGTCCGAATTATCCCTTAGGGCGTCAATAAGGGTCCACGCCAAGAGGATTGATGGGTTCCGGTCACAACTGTGGCGCAACACACGTTTCTTGTCGGCAACCGGGTATGGCTGATAGCGGTTGTCCCTATGTCCCACACCGCTCACATACCCAGCCACCGGAAGCCCCGTCGCCGGAGCTCCTCCGCGATGGCCCTCCGCGCCGGAGTTGCCGGTGGCGTGCTCAGCACCATCGCCGTGGCCGGAGCCGCCGGACCGGCCAACGCCGACCCGGTGACCGAGACCATCGAGATGCCGGCGTTCACCCCCGCCGGTCTCTCCCAGGCCGTCGCCCAGTCCGCCCAGGCCCAGCAGCAGGTCGCGTTCGACCAGGAGCTGCGGGCCCAGGAGGCCGCCGCGGCAGAGAAGGCCGAGAAGACCGCCAAGAAGGCCAAGGCGGAGGCTCTGCGCCAGGCCGAGGCGGAGCGCAAGGCCGCCGAGGAGCGCGAGAAGCGCGAGCGCGAGGCCGCCGCCAAGGAGGCGGAGGAGCGCGCGTCCCGCACCGCCGAGCGCACCACCCTCGCCGCGGCCGCCGACTCCTCCCCCAGCACCTCCTCCTCCGCCGGGAGTTCGTCGTCGAGCGCCCCCGCCTCGACCTCCCCGTCGAACTCCTCGAACGCGTCCGGCTCCGTCGGCACGGTCATCGCCTTCCTGAAGGCCCAGGTCGGCGACGCCTATGTGATGGGTGCCACCGGCCCCAACTCGTGGGACTGCTCCAGCCTGGTCCAGGCCGCGTTCCGTCAGGTCAACATCGACCTGCCCCGCGTCTCCCAGGACCAGTCGACCGCGGGCACCCAGGTCGGCACCTCCAACCTCCAGGTCGGGGACATCCTCTACTGGGGCGCGGCGGGCAGCGCCTACCACACCGGTGTCTACATCGGCAATGGCCAGTACCTGGACGCGGCCAACCCGGAGAAGGGCGTCGTCATCCAGGATCTGTCGGGTTACCCGGCGACGGGAGCGGTGCGCGTCCTCTGAGCGCGGCTGTTCCTCCGTACCACGGGCACGGCCGAAGGGGCCGGCGGGAGACGCTCTCCCGCCGGCCCCTTCGGCGTCCGCTCACCCCGGGTCCCGCCGCCGGGCCGTGAGCCTGAACCACACGGACTTCCCGCTGGACCGCCGCCCGTCGAGCGGGGTCACCCCCCAGGAGTCGGCGAACGCGTCGAGCAGCGTCAGCCCCCGCCCCCGCTCCTCGTCCGAACGGCTCCCGGCCGGCCGCGGCAGCGCACCGGCCCGGTTGTCCCGGACCCGGACCACCACATGCGCGTCGGTGATGTGCGCGTCGACGCGGATCGTGGCGGCGGTGGTGTGCCGGTGCGCGTTGGTGACCACTTCGGAGAGACAGAGCAGCACGTCATCCGCGAGCTGCGGGTGCGCTGTGCGCAGGGGCGCGGTGAGCCAGTCACGCGCCTTCCTGGCGACGGTGGGGTCGCTGGGGGCCTCTATGCGCAGCCGCGCGCCACTGAACGGGGCGGGTGTCGTTGATGGGGTTGAGGCTGTGGAGGTGTGCATTCACGTCTCCCTGCTCGGAGAAGCCCGCGCCTGGGCATGCGCCTGCCGGTCGCGCCGGGGCCAAGTCCCGGCGTACCGCGCGGTGTTCATGAGACGGTAGCAGCGAAGTCTCAACATTTGTACTCAACGATAGAAACCATGGTGCTCAGTGGACCGAGGTGGGACACGCGGACCAGACTGAGGCCCAACAGGAGGGGAGCAGATGCCACCAAGGAAGGCGCCCACGGCCAGACAGCGCCGGCTGGGTGCCGAGCTACGCAAGCTGCGAGAGCACGCCGGCCTCAATCTGGCGGAGGCCGCCGGGCTGCTCGGCACCGACCGCACCACCATCAGCAACACCGAATCAGGGCGTTTCGGGGTGAGCGCGGGCCGGGTGCGCGCCTGGGCGGGGCACTACTCCTGCCCGGACGCGGCCTACGCCGAGGCGCTCGCGGGGATGGCTGAGGAGCGGATAAGCGGGTGGTGGGAGCACTATCGCGACCATCTCCCCAGCGGTGCGCTGGATCTGGCCGAGCTGGAGCACCACGCGTCGGGCTTCCGGACCGTCCAGATAATGCACATGCCCGGTCTGCTCCAGACCGAGGAGTACGCCCGCGCAGTGGTCGCCCTCGCCGTACCCCCGCCCGATTCCAGCTTCCTGCGGCGCCAGCTGTCACACCGACTGCAACGCCGCGATGTGCTCGACCGGGACCAGCCTCCGAAGTGCACCTTCCTGATCCACGAGGCCGCGCTCCGGATGGAGTACGGCGGCCCCGAGATCGCCCGGAGCCAGCTGGACTACCTCCTCCAGGAGTCGGAGCGGGACAACGTCACCGTCCGGGTGATCCCCTTCTCCGTGGGCGGTTTCCCGAACGCCGGAAGTTCGACACTCTATGTGTACGGGTCGGTGCCGCAGCTCGACACCGTGCAGATGGACACCGCGACCGGCCCCGCGTTCCTGGACGCGGAGACCCGGCTCGCGAACTACCGAGCCGTTCTGGATCAGACCGAGGAGCGCTCACTCGATCCGAAGCGGTCGCGGGACTTCATTCATGAGATAGCACGACAAGCATGAAGGCGTGAGAACAGTGGACATTCAGTGGCGCAAGTCCTCAAAGTCGACGGACGGCGCGGGCAACAACTGCCTGGAACTCGCTGTGCACGGAGGTGAGATCCTGATGCGTGAGAGCGACAATCCGGATGTGATCATTCATACGACCCCGGCCAAGCTGCGCGCTTTCCTGGGCGGCGCCAAAGAGGGGGAGTTCGATGATTTGATCTGATCATCGAACGGCAGCATCGAACGGCCCCTCATTCGACCACGAATGGGGGGCCGTTCGATTCCGTAGACCAAGTTGGCATATTCCGTCTCACTCTAGAGACGGAAAACTATTGATACGGGATGGTAGCCAGCGCTACGGTCGCTGGTGCGCGGTGGCGGGGGCGCTCGCCACGGCCATCTCCCCGCTCCGCTGCGGCTGTTGGGGAGACGCACCAGAGGGCTGCCCCCCGCCCGTACTCACGCCTGCCGGCGGGGGGCACTCTTCATGGGCATGCGCGGGCGGGGTGCCCGCTCCCCGTGCCGGTGAGCGGGCACCCCGCCCGGGTGCGTACCCCCGGCTCAGCGTGTGGTGCCGCTGTTGAAGAGGGAGCGCGACCAGACATAGCCCACCAGCCCGATCCCCACGCACCACGCGAGGGAGATCCACCCGCTGTCGCCGATCGCCGAGCCGGAGAGCAGACCGCGCAGGGTCTCCGTCATCGGGGTGAAGGGCTGGTGCTCGGCGAACCAGCGCAGGCCCGGTGACATCGACTCGGCCGGTACGAACGCCGAGCCCAGGAACGGCAGGAACTGGATGAGCAGCGGCTTGTTGCTCGCCGACTCGACCGTCTTGGAGACCAGGCCGAGCGCCGCGGACAGCCAGGTCACCGAGAAGGCGATCGCCATCAGGAGACCGGCCGCGGCCAGCCACTCCAGCGCCGTCGCCCCGGAGCGGAACCCGACGGCGAGTGCGACACCGACGACCAGCACCGCGCAGAGCATCGTCTGGATGACGCTGCCGATGACATGCCCCGTCATGAACGAGGAGCGCGTGATGTTCATGGTGCGGAAGCGGTTGATGATGCCCTCGGTCATATCCATGCAGATGGCGATCGAGGTCGACATCGAACCCGCGGCCACTCCCATGATGATGATTCCGGGCGTCAGATAGTTGAGATAGGCGTCCCGGCCCCCGCCCATTCCGGCGCCGATCGAGTCACCGAAGGCGTACACGAACAGCAGCAGCATCAGGATCGGTGTCATCGCGCTGCCGAGCCCCACGGCCGGATAACGGATCGCGTGCCGGAGATTCCGCCGCAGCATCGTCCTGGAGTCGTGCACGGCGTGGCCGAGGAAGCTCATCGCTGGTTCTCCTTCACGTGGAGCGCGGTGTTGGTGCTGCCGTCGCCGGTGAGGGCGAGGAACACGTCGTCGAGGTCGGGGGTGTGCACGGAGAAGCCGGCGGCGCGGATACCGGCGGCGTCGAGCCGGTCCAGCAGGGCGCGCAGCGCGTCGAGACCGGCGTCGCCCGCCACCCGCAGGGCGAGTTCCTCGTCGTCGCGGGCCGCGCCGGGGAAGGCGGCGGAGGCGCGTTCGTACTCTCCGGCGTCCGTGAACCGCAGCCGCACATGGCTGCCGGGGATCTGTGCCTTCAGCTCGTCGGCCGTGCCCTCGGCGACGATCCGCCCGCCGTCGAGCACGGCGATCCGGTCGGCCAACTGGTCGGCCTCCTCCAGGTACTGCGTGGTGAGGAAGACGGTGACCCCGCCGGCGACCAGGGAACGGACGGTCTCCCACATGGTGCGGCGGCTGCGCGGGTCGAGACCGGTCGTCGGCTCGTCCAGGAAGATCACCTCCGGGTTGCCGACCAGGGTCATGGCGAGGTCGAGCCGGCGCCGCATCCCACCGGAGAAGAGCGCGGCGCGCTTCCGCGCGACATCCGCGATGTCGAACCGCTCCAGCAGCTCCTCGGCCCGTCTCCGCCCCTCGCGCTTGCCGAGCCGCAGCAGATCGGCCATGAGGAGCAGGTTCTCCTCGGCGGTGAGGAGGTTGTCGAGCGCGGCGAACTGTCCGGTGACGCCGATCGCGGCGCGCACCCGGTCCGGCGCCGCGGCGACGTCGTGCCCCGCGACCTGGGCCTGTCCGCCGTCCGCCGAGATGAGCGTGGAGAGGATCTGCACGGTGGTGGTCTTGCCGGCGCCGTTCGGCCCGAGCAGCGCGAACACCGTGCCGGCCGGAATCCGCAGGTCGATGCCGTCGAGGACGGTCTTGTCGCCGTAGGACTTGCGCAGATCGGCGGTGGAGACGGCGGCGGGAGGCCGCCGGTCGTGCGCGGTCTTTGGCGCGGGCATGACAGAAGAAGGCATGGGGCCCTCCCATTCGGAGGCGTGGTGACGGGGGTGGGGTGCTGTTCGGTACGGGGGGTCGGGCGCGTCGGGCCCGGGTGGCCCGGGTGGCCCGGGTGGCCCGGGTGGCTCGGGTGGCTCGGGCCCGGGTGGCTCGGGTGGCTCGGGCCCGGGCGGGCGGGGCCAGGGCTGCGGGCCCGGGTGGCCAGGCCAGGGGTCGGGCGCGGGGCCGGGCGGCTCAGGCGCGGCGAACCGGGGTCACGGTCGGGCCTGGGGTGGCTCGGGCTCGGGCGCGTCGAGTCCGGGTGGCTCGGGGCGCGTCCGTCCGGCGCGGGCGGGCCGGGGTCGGGGCCCGGGGGCTTCAGGCCCGGGCGGGTCAGGGGCTGCGGGTCCGGGCGGGTCAGGTGTGGGGGTGGGAACGGCGGATGTCGATGTTGCCGTAGCGGGTACGGGCCCTGACCTCGACCGTGTCCTCGGACCCCTCCGGGCTCCCGGACTCGGTGAGCGCGTTGTGCACCTGCCCGGCGACCGACCCGACATCGAGCCAGGCGGCCGTCCCCTTGCGGATGCCGATCTCGATGGCACCGTACGAGGTCTCCAACTGGACGGTGCCACGGACGATCTCGTCGACGCGCAGAGTGCCATGGGCGGTGGTGGCGGTGACCGAGCCCCGCGCGCGCTCGATGGCGATGTCGCCGTTGGCGCCGCTCACGCGCAGCTCCCCCAGGGCATCGCCGACGGTCGTGTTGCCGTGCGAGTTCTTCAGCACGGCCGAGCCGTCGAGGGTGCGGACGCGCAGGCTGCCGGAGCTGGAAGTGATCTCGGCGGACCCCTCGACCCGGTCCACGGTGATATTGCCGTGGGACGCGGTCAGACGCAGCGGCCCGGTGGTGTCGAAGCGGACATCCCCGGTCGAGATCTTCACCCGGACCTCGCCGAGCCTGCCCTCCCCGTTGACCTGGGCCCAGGCGCCGGTCACCTCCACCCCGGAGCCCGTGGGCAGTTCGACCGTCACATCGACCATGCCGGTGCGCCCCACGAAGAAGCGCTGCTTGGGCGTCCTCACCGTCAGATGGCCGTTCGCGTACCGCACCTCGGTCAGTTCGGCGGCCCGCTGGTCCGCGTCCTTCCTCGGGTCACGGGGCCGCACCTCGACGACGGTGTCGGGCCGGTCGGCGGCGAGGAACCGGATGGTCCCGGCTTCCACATGGGCGGTGGCCGAGATCATCGAGGGGGTGTCGAAAGAAGGCATGGCTGTCCCGTCCTCTTGGGTCTTCGTGGCGTCCCCGCTGGTGGGACGTGGTGTGAGTGAAGTGAGGTGAGGTGCGATGAGGGTGGGCGCGGTCAGCGCACCCAGCCCGTGAAGCTCTGTCCGACGGTGCGGGTGGCGCGGGTCGTCTCCGCCGTGCGGGACGGGGTGCCGCCGCCGTCGACCGCGGCCGACACGGCTCGTACCAGCCAGGCGTTGACCGAGAGGCCCTCGCGGCCCGCGGCCTCCTCGGCGCGCGCCTTGAGGTGGGCGGGGAGCCGCAGGTTGACGCGGGCGGTGCCGCCGTCGTCACCGTCGGCGGGGGCCGGGGCCGGCGCCCTGAGCGGCTCGGCGGGAACGCTCCCCCCCTGGTACGCCTCGTCGCCCGCCGGCCGTGTCACCACGAAGTCGGGGTCGAGCCCGCGCAGCCGCACATCGACCGAGCCGGGGGCGAGTTCGCGGGTGATCTCGTCCATCGCGGCGGAGAGCACGTTGAGCATCGTCAGACGGGTCGCCGACTCCAGGGGAGCGGTGAGCCGCTCGGCCAGCTCGCGGGCTTCCTCGCCGCCGGCTTCGGCGGCCACCGCGAGTTCGCGGCGGAGGTTGTCGACATACGGCGTCAGGTCCATAGCGCCATAGTGGCATCACTATGGCGCCATGCACAAGTCCGTCCGGGACCCCCCTGCGAGCCGCCGCGCGGACAACCACCCTGACCTGCGAAAACGCTTCCGGATGGGCTCGCACCAGCACGGCACCATCCCAGGCTCCGATCCCGCTGGCACCTTCAGTGGCACCAGATGGCACCACTGTGGCCCGCCCGGAGGGAGCGGACGCGGTCCGTGCGGTACGCGCCCGGATTACGCGTCGGCCGCCGCGAGCAGACGGGTCAGCTCCGCGGCCGTCTCCGCCAGCGGGACCTGGGTCTGTTCGCCCGTGGTCATGTCGCGGAGGGTGACCGTGCCGGACGCGCGCTCGGACGCGCCGTGGATGACACAGAACCGGGCGCCCTGGTCGGCGGCCCACTTCATCTGCTTGGCGAACTTCCCGCTCGCGCCCAGATAGATGCCGGTACGGATGCCCGCCCGGCGGATCTCGGCCGCGAGGCGGAAGCTGGCGGCGGACTGCTCCTCGCCCATGACCGTGACCGCGACATCGGTGAGCGCGTAGGTGTCCTCGGCGGGCTCGGGGAGCAGGGGCAGAATGCGCTCGATGCCCAGGGAGCCGCCGCAGGCCGGGGAGTCCTTGCCGCCGAGCCGGCCGATCAGACCGTCGTAGCGGCCACCGGAGGCGATGGAGCCGGGGGTCCCGGGGGCGACGACCTCGAAGATGATGCCGGTGTAGTAGTCCAGGCCGCGCACCAGGTTGGGGGTGAAGCCGATCCGCTCGGCGGGGATCGAGTCCTTGGTGAGGTCGAGCAGCCGGTCGACCTCGGCCAGCCCCGCCTGGCCGGTCTCCCCGGCCTTCAGCCGGTCCCGGACGCGTTCGACGGCATCGGGCGCGGTGAGATCGTCCACCAGGCCCTGGGCCACCTCCGGATCGAGCCCCCGGCCGGAGACCAGCTCGGTCACGACCGCCTCCGGGGTGAGCTTGTCCAGCTTGTCGAGGGTGATCAGCGCCCCGGAGCCGCGCTCCTGGGGGACCTCGTACGCCTCCAGGAGTCCGAACAGCACCTGCCGGGAGTTGACCAGGAACCGGAACTCCGGGACGCCGAGCGCCACCAGGGCGTCGTGCAGGGTCAGCACGGTCTCCGCGTCCGAGAGCGGCGACGACGAGCCCACGATGTCCAGATCGCACTGGACGAACTCCCGGAACCGCCCCTTGCCCGGCCGGTCCGCCCGCCAGACGGGGTCGATGGTGTAGCGCTTGTACGGCGTCGGGAGCTGGCTGCCGTAGGCCGCCACCGCGCGCGCCAGCGGGACCGTGAGGTCGTAGCGGAGTGCGAGATCGGCCTCCCCGGTGGCCTCGTGCTCGCCGCGCCGGAGGATCTTGAAGATCAGCTTGTCGCCCTCGTCGCCGTACTTCCCGGTCAGCACGTCCAGGCGCTCGAACGCGGGGGTCTGGAGCGGCTGGAAGCCGTACCGGGAGAAGACGGCACGGATGGTCGCGAAGGCGCGCTCACGCCTGTCGAACTCGGCCGCGAGGAAATCACGGGTCCCGGACGCGGGGTCGAACTGCTTCATGGAGGCCATGCGGGTCATCGTCCCGGAAGCAGGTCACGGTGAGCAAAACGCGGGGTGGCACGGGCGGTTCGCGGCCGGCCGGCGGGCGGCTCGTGGAAGGAGCGGGGGCGAGATCCGAGGAGGACGGAGGGACGGATCAGGCACCGGGTCCGCGGGGGCGGGGCTCAGCCGTCCGGATTCGCCTCCAGACGGGTGAGGTCCATGTCGTCCAGAAGGGCTTCATGGGTCCGCCCGCTCATATGCGCGTCCTTCTCGATCTCGACCGCGGCCCACCCGGTCAGACTCATCACCAGCACCCGCAGGCCGTCCGTGCCATAGGTCTCCAGGACCTCGTCGGCCGTGCGCAGCGCCTCCTCCGGGATGCGCTCCTCCGGGTAGACACCCACCACCCGGCGCAGCAGGCTCACCGAGATGTGGGAGATGTCCGGGGCGATGGCGCGCAGCCGCCGGTCCTCAGCCTCGTCCAACGGGATGTCCCCCTCCGATCAGCGGGAGCCGGCTCCGCCACCCCCGTGTCTGTCCGTATCCCCCCGCACACAACCAGTTTCCACCCCGGCGGGGCGCTACACAGCGGGATTTCCCGAATCAGCACGGGTTCGGCTCACTCTCTTCCCCGAGCGCCCCTCCGGGCGCCCCCCGGTGCGTCACCACGGGGACGGGCGGGGTGCGGCGGGCACCTTGCGGGGGCGCGCGCCCGCTCACGGCGACACGGGCGGCGAGACGGCACGGGAGCGGACGGCGAAAGGCCCGGCGGACGGGCCGCCGGGCCTCGGGGCGCCGGGGGCGCCGCCTGCCGAACCGTGTGCGTCAGGCCTTCGGGGCCACCTTCGAGAGGCCGTTGATGATGCGGTCCATCGCGTCCCCGCCGGTCGGGTCGGTCAGGTTCGCCAGCATCTTCAGGGTGAAGCGCATCAGCAGCGGATGGGTCAGACCCCGCTCCGTCGCCAGCTTCATGATCTTCGGGTTGCCGATCAGCTTCACGAACGCGCGGCCCAGCGTGTAGTACCCGCCGTAGGTGTCCTTGAGGACCTTCGGGTAGCGGTGCAGCGCCAGCTCGCGGTGGGCCGGGGTCGCGCGGGCGTGGGCCTGGACGATCACATCGGCGGCGATCTGCGCCGACTCCATGGCGTAGGCGATGCCCTCGCCGTTGAACGGGTTCACCAGCCCGCCCGCGTCACCGATCAGCAACAGCCCGCGCGAGTAGTGCGGCTGCCGGTTGAAGGCCATCGGCAGCGCCGCGCCCCGGATCGGGCCGGTCATGTTCTCCTCCTGGTAGCCCCACTCCTCGGGCATGGAGGCGCACCAGGCCTTCAGGACCTCGCGCCAGTCCAGCTCCTTGAAGGCACCGGTGGTGTTGAGCACGCCGAGGCCGACGTTGGAGGTGCCGTCGCCCATGCCGAAGACCCAGCCGTACCCGGGCAGCAGCTTGTCCTCGGAGCCCCGGCGGTCCCACAGCTCCAGCCAGGACTCCAGGTAGTCGTCCTCGTGGCGGGGGGAGGTGAAGTACGTCCGCACCGCGACGCCCATCGGACGGTCGTCGCGCCGGTGCAGCCCCATCGCCAGCGAGATGCGCGAGGAGTTGCCGTCGGCGGCCACGACCAGCGGGGCGCGGAAGGTGACCGGGGTCTTCTCCTCGCCGAGCTTGGCCTCCACTCCGACGATCCTGCCGGTGCGGTCGTCGATGATGGGCGCGCCGACATTGCAGCGCTCGTACAGCCGCGCGCCGCCCTTCTGCGCCTGCCGGGCGAGCTGCTCGTCGAAGTCGTCGCGCTTGCGGACGAGACCGTAGTCCGGGTACGAGGCCAGCTCGGGCCAGTCGAGCTGGAGCCGCACCCCGCCGCCGATGATCCGCAGCCCCTTGTTCCGCAGCCAGCCGGCCTCTTCGGAGACATCGATGCCCATGGCCACGAGCTGCTTGGTGGCGCGCGGGGTCAGCCCGTCGCCGCAGACCTTCTCGCGCGGGAAGGCGGTCTTCTCCAGCAGCAGTACGTCGAGTCCCGCTTTCGCGAGGTAGTACGCGGCCGTGGAGCCGGCCGGGCCTGCCCCGACGACAATCACATCCGCGGTGTGTTCGGAGAGGGGCTCGGTCACGGCGGGTTCTCCCGAAGACTCAATTCTGCGTGCCGAACGGCACAGGACATGTGCAGTCTAGGGGGCGTACCGATCAACTGACTGAAGGGCTCCCCCCTATGAGCAGGCCCCTCCCCGCCGTACGGCTGCGTGTGCCCACCGACGAGGACGCCCATGCCTGGCACCGGATCTTCGATGATCCGCAGGTCATGGAGTTCCACGGCGGCCGGTCCGCGGAGCTGTCCGTGTACGAGGAGCTGACGGCCCGGCAGCGCAGACACGACGCCGAACGGGGCTTCTGCCTGTGGACGCTGCTGGACGACGACGGGGAGGTGCTGGGCTTCACCGGCGCCCAGCCCTGGCCCTCTCCTGACTTCGGGCCGGTCGGGGAGATCGAGATCGGCTGGCGGCTGGCCCGGGCCGCGTGGGGCAGGGGCTATGCGACGGCCGCTGCCCGCATCACCCTGGAGCGGGTGCGGGCCGCCGGGGTGCCGGAGGTGGTGGCGATGGTGGACAGCCGCAACGAGCGCTCGATAGCGGTCGTGAAACGGCTGGGAATGGACCATGACCGGACCTTCACGACGCCGGACGGGGAGCGGGAAGGGCAGTGCTTCCGGCTGGCGCTCTGAACACACCGCCGCACTGACGCGCCCGGGCGCGCCCGGGCGCTCAGAGCCCGAGTGCCGCGAAGCCCCTGGAGCCCTGAAGCCCCGGCGCCTCGGGGCCCCGGGGTCCTGAAGCCCCGGCGCGCCGGCGCGGAAGCAGATCCGGCCGGGGAGCCGCTCCGGCCGCCGCCGTTACCGCCGTCAGTCCTCGCCGTCAGTCCTCGCCGTCAGTCCTCCGCCGGCTTGGTGCCCCGGTGCAGGGCCACCACCCCACCGGTCAGATTCCGCCAGGCCACCTTCGACCAGCCCGCCCGCTGGAGCACCGCCGCCAGCGCGGGCTGGTCGGGCCAGGACTGGATGGACTCGGCGAGATACACATAGGCGTCCGGGTTGGAGGAGACGGCGCGCGCCACCGGCGGCAGCGCCCGCATCAGATACTCCTCGTACACCGTCCGGAACGGCGTCCAGGTCGGGTGGGAGAACTCGCAGACCACGATCCGCCCGCCGGGCCTGGTCACCCGGAGCATCTCGCGCAGCGCCTGCTCGGTCCGCTGCACATTGCGCAGCCCGAAGGAGATGGTGACCGCGTCGAAGACACCGTCCCGGAACGGCAGCCGGGTGGCGTCGCCCGCCGTCAGCGGCAGCCAGGGCTCGCGCCGCTTGCCCTCGCGGAGCATGCCGAGCGAGAAGTCGCAGGGCACGACATACGCGCCGGCCTCGGTGAAGGGCAGCGACGAGGTGCCGGTACCGGCCGCCAGGTCGAGCACCTTCTCGCCGGGCCGGGCGTCCACGGCCGCGGTGACCTGCCTGCGCCACCGGCGGTCCTGGCCGAGCGAGAGCACATCGTTGGTGAGGTCGTAGTTCGCCGCCACATCGTCGAACATCGAGGCGACTTCGTGCGGCTGCTTGTCCAGGGATGCTCGGATCACACCGCCCATTCAAGCAGGGCGGCCCGGACCGGCTACGAGCGGCGGTGCACCAGCCGCCCGCCGAGGACGGTGGCGGCGCAGACGGCCGCGCCCGCCCGGCGCAGCGCCCGCTCGGGCTCCTCGCCGGCGAGAAGGGCGTCGAGGAGGGCGGCGGGGAGGTCGAGGACGGCGAAGTCGGCGGGGCCGCCGGGGTGCAGCTCCCCGTCCAGGAGGGCGCCGCCCGGCGGCTGTCCGGCCGCCGGATCGAGCGAGGGCGCCCCCGCCGGGCCCGGGCCCGGACCGGAAGAGGGACCTGGACCGGAGCCGGGGCCTGGACCCGGGCCCGGACCGGAGCCGGGGTGCGAGTGCCCCGGCACCGGGCCGCGTACCCGCAGACCCGAGCGGGAGACCGCGGTCCGCACGGACGGGCGGGTGAAGGGGCCGGTGACGGCGGTGGTGCCATGGGCCAGCATCCGCTGGAGGCCGCGCCGGGCGCTGCCGCCCCAGCGGACCTCGTCGGGAGCGAGGGCGGCGAGCGCCGCGCCGGTGAGCGGCTCGGTGCCGAGCGCGCCGGCCTCGCGGGGGTCGGGGTGGTAGGCGGCCTCCAGCAGCTCCACAGCGCGCGGCTGGAGCAGCCCGGGGAGCAGCAGCCCCGGCCAGCGGCGGACCCGGGCCGCCGGGTGGGCGGCGGTCAGCTCCGCGTACGGCCCGATGGCGACGATCAGCCCGCCGTCGACGGTGACCGCGTCCGCGCCGGTCCCCGGGTCGGTGGCGGCGGTGCGGACGGCTGCCGCGGTGTGGATCGTGAGCACGGGGCTCAGTTGGCGCTGAGGAGCTTCAGCTCCGGGTGGGCCGTGCCGCCCTCGATCGCGGTGGAGGAGATGTGCGAGACGACCCGCTCGTCGACCGGGTCGTCGGCCGGGTCGGTGTGGACGGCGAGGTGCTCATAGGTCGTGGCCCGCTGCGCCGGGACCCGGCCCGAGGCGCGGATCAGATCGATGATCTCCTGCCGGTTGGAGCGGTGCTTCGCCCCCGCCGAGGAGACGACGTTCTCCTCCAGCATGATCGAGCCGAGGTCGTCCGCGCCGTAGTGCAGCGAGAGCTGGCCGACCTCCTTGCCGGTGGTCAGCCAGGAGCCCTGGATATGGGCGACGTTGTCGAAGAAGAGCCGGGCGACGGCGATCATCCGGAGGTACTCGAAGAGCGTCGCCTGCGTCTGCCCCTTGAGCTTGTTGTTCTCCGGCTGGTACGTGTACGGGATGAAGGCCCGGAAGCCGCCGGTCCGGTCCTGCACGTCACGGATCATCCGCAGATGCTCGATCCGCTCGGCGTTGGTCTCGCCGGTGCCCATCAGCATGGTGGAGGTGGACTCCACGCCCAGGCCGTGGGCGATCTCCATGATCTCCAGCCAGCGCTCGCCGGACTCCTTGAGCGGGGCGATGGCGGTACGGGGCCGTGCGGGCAGCAGCTCGGCGCCGGCGCCCGCGAAGGAGTCCAGACCGGCCGCGTGAATCCGCTGGATGGCCTCCTTGGCGCCGACCCCGGAGATCCGGGCCATGTGCTCGATCTCGGAGGCGCCGAGGGAGTGGATCACCAGCTGGGGGAAGGCGGACTTGATGGCGGAGAAGTGGTGCTCGTAGTACTCGACGCCGAAGTCGGGGTGGTGACCGCCCTGGAACATGATCTGGGTGCCGCCCAGCTCGACGGTCTCCGCGCAGCGGCGCAGGATGTCGTCGAGATCGCGGGTCCAGCCCTTGGCCGTGTCCTTGGGAGGGGCGTAGAAGGCGCAGAACTTGCAGGCCGTGACGCACACATTGGTGTAGTTGATGTTGCGCTCGATGATGTACGTCGCGATGTGCTCGGTGCCCGCGTACCGCCGGCGGCGCGCGGCGTCGGCGGCGCGGCCCAGCGCGTGGAGCGGGGCCGAGCGGTAGAGGTCGAGCGCCTCCTCCGCGGTGATCCGGCCTCCCTCGGCGGCGCGGTCCAGCACGGACTGAAGGTCGGCCTTCTCGGTCACCGGGTGTCACCTTTCACCGGACTTGTCTGCGGGCCGGTCCAGCGTACGCCAGAGGGCTCAGGGTGCCGCGAGCCGGTGGCGCGTGTGCGGCCCCCGGCCGTCCCCCAGCAGTTCGACGGTGACATCGGCCGCGAACCCGGTCGTCGGCCCGGTGCGGCGGGCGAACTCCCGTACGCCCGCGATCTGCTCGGGGCCGAACCGGAAGTCCAGCGTCCGGAAGTACCGCTCCAGCAGCTCCGCGTCGAAGCTCTCCCAGCGCGCGGCCTGCGCGGCGACCTGGCCGACCTCCTCCAGCGAGAGGGCCATGGAGGCGAGGAACGCCTCGTGCACCTCCCGGACGAGCCCCTCCTCGCGCTCCAGATACTCCCGGCGGGCGGCCCAGACCGCGAAGACGAAGGGGAGCCCGGTCCACTCCTTCCACATCCGCCCCAGATCGTGGACCTGGAGGCCGAGGCGGGGGGCGTCGTGGAGCGAGGCGCGCAGGGCGGCGTCGCCGATCAGGACGGCGGCTTCCGCCTCCTGCATCATCACGCCGAGATCGGGCGGACAGCTGTAGTAATCGGGCCGGACGCCGTACCGCTCGGCGAGCAGCAACTGCGCAAGACGTACCGAAGTACGCGAAGTCGATCCCAGGGCCACCCGGGCGCCGCCGAGTTTCTCCAGGGGCACCTGCGACACGATCACACAGGACATCACCGGGCCGTCGCAGCCGACCGCGAGATCGGGAAAGGCGACCAGTTGGTCGGCATTGCGGAGGAATTCGACCAGGGTGATCGGGCCGATATCGAGGTCGCCGCGGACGAGCTGCTCGCTCAGCTTCTCCGGGGTGTCCTTGGACAGCTCCAGATGCAGCAGGGTTCCGGTGCGGGCGAGCCCCCAGTAGAAGGGGAGACAGTTGAGGAACTGAATATGCCCGACGCGGGGCCTGCTGCGGCGGTGCCCGGCTGCTGCGCTTTCTCCACGACTGTCCACAACGCGAGGCTAGTACCCCCGGGCCGCCCCGGACACGGAGGGGGCGCAGGCGGGTCGCACCGCCGCGCGGGGGGCGCGGCGGCCCGGGAGGGCTCCGGCCCGGCGGCGGGCCGGACCGGGGGCCGCCCGTCCGGGCGGGTGACCGGCGCACCCCTCGCGAGCTGGGGTTCGTCCGGAGCCGGGCCCGGCGGGGTGCTCGGCGGCCGGGGGGCACGTCAGCGCGGGGACGGGCGTTTCAAGCGTCCGGGTGAAGTGATCTTTGCCTCTACCGCTGCGAACACAGTGCGTGCTAGGCTCGACGCAAGTTGCAGTTTGGTTTCCCTTGCAGTACAGAGCCTGCGGAGCATGTGACCCGCAGGCTTTTGTAGTTTTCAGACTTGTTTGCAGGTTCTGGAGCAGGGCAACCCTTTGGCCCAAGGAGGGCTTATGGCTACCGGAACCGTCAAGTGGTTCAACGCTGAAAAGGGCTTCGGCTTCATCGCCCAGGACGGCGGCGGCCCGGATGTCTTCGTCCACTACTCCGCGATCAACGCGTCTGGTTTCCGCTCTCTTGAGGAGAACCAGGTCGTGAACTTCGACGTCACCCAGGGTCCGAAGGGCCCGCAGGCGGAGAACGTCACCCCGGCCTAGTCAGCCAGGGTCGGCGATCGCGCACGACTAGCAGTACCCAAGGAGCCCCGGCCATTTCCAGGACCGGGGCTCCTGCCTTTCCCCGGCAATTCCCCTCGGGTCACCCGTCCGAGGGCAGGGGCGGCAGTTCCGTCCCGTACAGCCAGGCGCTCAGCAGCCCGTCCACCGGGCGCGGGGCGTGACGGGCCGCGAGCAGCCGGAAGTCCTCCGTGGTCACCACGGCGTGCCGGTGGACACCGGTCCACTCCCGCAGCAGCGGTACGAAGGCCCCGTGGCCGATCTCCGCGCGCAGCGCGTGCAGGGTGAGCGCGCCCCGCTCGTAGACCCGGTCGTCGAAGAGCCGGCGCAGCCCCGGGTCCGCGATCCTGATGTCCTGCGGCAGCAGCGCGAGCCGGGCGTGGGAACGGGCCGCGAGCGCCGCCGCCGAGGGGCCGCCGGACAGCTCGGACCAGAGCCACTCCGCGTACTTCGCGAACCCCTCGTTGAGCCAGATATGGCGCCAGTCGGCGACGGTGAGGCTGTTGCCGAACCACTGGTGGGCCAGCTCATGGGCGATCAGCCGCTCGCTGCCGCGCCGCCCGTCCACATGGTTGCGGCCGAAGACCGAGAGCCCCTGGGCCTCCACCGGCACATCCAGGTCCTCGTCGACGACCACGACGCCGTACTCCTCGAAGGGGTAGGGGCCGAAGAGTTCCTGGAAGGCGGTCATCATCCTCGGCTGGCGCGCGAAGTCGTGCGCGAACCGGCCGCCGGGGCCGGCGAGCGAGCGCGGCACGGCGGCGGGCTGGGGAACACCGGCCGCCCCGTCCGCGTCCGGGACTCCGGCAACGGCCGGGGACCCGGGGACCTCCACCAGCTCGTACGGTCCGATCTGCACGGTCGCCAGATAGGGGGCCATCGGCGCGGGCTGCTCGTACACCCAGGTCGTCGTGGAGGCGCTGATCGTCCGGGAGATCAGGGTGCCGTTGGCGACGGCGGGGTACGGGGTCGGGGCGGTGACCGTGATCCGGTACGGAGCCTTGTCCCCCGGCAGGTCGTTGCAGGGGAACCAGGAGCGCGAGCCGTGCGGCTGGGAGGCCACGAGCGCGCCCTCCTCCAACTGCTCCCAGCCCAGCTCGCCCCAGTCGCGGGTGCGGACCGGCTGGGGGACGCCCGCGTAGCGGACCTCGACGGTGAAGGGGGTGCCGGGGGGCAGCGGGCGGTCGGGGCGGATGCGGAGCTTCTCCGCGCGGTGGGTGTAACGGGCGGGCCTGCGGCCGTCGATGAGGACCTTGGTCAGCCGGAACCGGCCGAGGTCGAGGACGACCTCGGCGAGCGGCCCGGCGGCGGGGGCGACCACCGCGCCGATCCTGGCGCGGCCGGTGAGCCGGCCGGTGTGCGGGATGTACTCCAGCTCCAGGTCGTATCCGGTGGTGCGGTAGCGGTCGTCGCCGTGCTGCGGGAGGTAGGAGTCGCTCACCCTGCGTCCTTCGGTCGCCTGTCGGGTCGGGGCGGGTTCTTCGGGGCGGGCCGGTCGGCCGGTCGGTCGGGGCGGGTTCTTCGGGGCGGGTCGGCCGGTCGGTCGGGGCGGGTCGGCCGGTCGTCCAATCGGTCGATCCCGGCGGGCTCTCCGGGGCGGGCGGGCCGCGCCGGGCGGACGGTGGGTACGGGCCCCGGAGGCACGGCCCCGCCCGGGGGCCGCCGGGGTCAGCCGCGCGCCGACCGGCGCTTGCGGGCGCGGGCCCGCCCCGGCCGCCACGCGGCGATCGGGTTGCCGAGCCAGCGGGTGCCGTCCGGCACCCGCTCCCCGCGCATCACCAGCGACGCGGGCCCGACCGTCGCCCGGTCTCCGATCACCGCGCCGGGCAGCGCGATGCCGTGCGGGCCGAGCGTGGCGCCCGCCCCGAGGACCACATTGTCCATGCGCATGATCCGGTCGTGGAAGAGGTGGGTCTGCACCACACAGCCGCGTCCGACGCTGGCGCCGGACCCCACCGAGACGAGATCGGCCTCCGGCAGCCAGTACGTCTCGCACCAGACACCGGAGCCGACGCGGGCACCGAGCCCGCGCAGCCACAGACTCATCAGCGGGCTGCCGCCCGCCCCGCCGACCAGCCAGGGCACCGCCAGCACCTCGACAAAGGTGTCGGCCAGCTCGTTGCGCCAGACGAACGCCGACCACAGCGGGTGCTCGACCGCCCGGAAGCGGCCCACCAGCAGCCACTTCGCGGCGAGCGCGACCAGACACGCGACCACGCCCCCCGCGAGCAGCAGCACCCCGCCAAGCAGGATCGCGACCGGGTGGCCGAAGCGGCCGGCCAGCGCGCCGAAGGCCATGATCCCCAGGACCGCGAGGGTGACGGAACACATCACCGGAACGATTCTGCACAGCTCGACGGCGGCCCTGGCCCAGCGGAGGCGGGCCGGCGGGGCGAAGGTGCGGCTCCGGTCGCCGCCCTCGGCGGCCCGGGGGAGCCGCATCGGCGGCATGCCGAGCCAGGAACTGCCCGCCTTGGCCCGCTTCGGGGTCGCGGAGAGCACCCCGACCAGACCCCGCTTGGGCACCCGCCGGCCGGCCGCCGTCATCCCCGAGTTGCCGAGGAAGGCCCGCTTGCCGATCCGGGCCTCGGCGATGCGCAGCCGTCCCCCGCCCAGCTCGTAGGAGGCCACCATCGTGTCGTCGGCGAGGAACGCGCCATCGCCGACGGTGGTCATCGCGGGGACCGCGAGCACGGTCGACGCCTCGACACCGCGGCCCACCCGCATCCCGAGCGCCCGCAGCCACACGGGCGTCGCGAGAGACGCGTACAGCGGGAAGAGATGCACCCGCGCCATGTCCATCAGCCGCTCGGTCGCCCAGGCCTGCCAGGCGATCCGGCTGTGGACGGGGTGGCTGCCCTCGCGCAGCCCGGCGCTCAGCGCGCGCACCCCGGCCAGGATCAGCAGGGCGTACGCCACCAGGGCGGCGGCCGTCGCGAGCGGGACGGCCGCGAGCGGGGAGGCGGACCGGTCCATGATCAGCAGGGCGGGGAGGGCGGCGAGCGCCGGGAGCAGGCCGAGGAGGAGCGAGGTCAGCGAGTAGAGCGCCGTCCAGCGGGCCCGGCGCGGCGGCCGGGTGCCGGGGTGCGGACGGGCCCGGCCGTCGCGGGTGGCCGGGACGCCCGACCAGCGCTCACCGGCCGGGACGGTCCCGGTGACACCGGAGCCGGGGGCGATCTCGGACCGCTTCCCGATCCGGGCGCCGGGGAAGAGGGTGCTGCGGGCGCCGACGGTGGCCTCGGCGCCGATCCGGAGCCGGCCGATGTGCAGCCGGTCGCCGTCCAGCCAGTGCCCGGAGAGATCCACCTCGGGTTCGACGGCCGCGCCCCGGCCGAGCCGGAGCAGACCGGTGACGGGCGGCAGCGAGTGCAGATCGGCGTCGTCGCCGATCCGGACGCCCAGCGCCCGCGCGTAGTACGTCAGCCAGGAGCCGGCCAGACCGGTCGCGCCGGTCAGCTCGGCGAGCCGCTCGGCGGTCCAGAGCCGCAGATGGACGCCGCCGCCCCGGGGGTGGGTGCCCGGACGGACCCCGCGCAGCAGCAGCCGCGCGCCGCCGGCGGCGATGAGGATCTTCCCCGGCGGGCTGATGACGAGCAGCCACCCCAGCGCGACCCACCACCAGGAGACGGTGGGCCCGGCGAGGTGGAGGACGTTGTTGACGGCGGCGGCGACCACGGCCCAGCGCAGCCCGGCGACGGTGAGCAGCGGGAGTGTCAGCAGGCACTGGATCAGCTGGGCCCCTCGGGGCACGGGCCGTACGGCGCGCTCGTCGTCCCGCTCGCCGGAGGTGGCCTCCAGGGTGCGGGCGAGGGCGCGGAGGGTGGGGTGCTGGTAGATGTCGCCGACGGAGCCGGTGCCGTACCGCACCCTGATCCGGGAGACCAGTTGCGCCGCCGCGAGGCTGCCGCCGCCGGAGGCGAAGAAGTCGGCGCCGGGGCCGTCGACCGGGACGCCCAGCAGCTCGGTCCACTCGCCGGCGAGCCAGGCCTCGGCCCCGGTCAGCTCTGTGCGCTCCCCGCCGCCGACGGCGCCGGCGCTGTCCGGCAGGGGCCAGGGGAGGGCGTCGCGGTCGACCTTCCCCGAGGTGCGGGTGGGCAGCTCCGCGACCGGCGCGAGCACCGGGACCAGCGCGGCGGGCAGCTCCCGGCGCAGCCGGGCGAGGGCGCCGGCGCGGTCGAAGGGGACGGGGGTGCCGGGGGCCGGGGCCTCCGGGACCAGATAGCCCACCAGGACCTGGTGGCCCGCCGGGGTGGTGCGGACGGCGGAGGCGGCGGAGGCGACGCCCGGCAGCGACTGGAGGGCGGCGTCGATCTCACCGAGTTCGATGCGCCGGCCGCCGAGCTTGATCTGTTCGTCGGCGCGGCCCAGGAAGAGCAGGCCCTCGCGCTCGGCCCGGACGAGGTCGCCGCTGCGGTAGGCGCGTGGCCAGCCCAGCGACGGGAGGGGGGCGTATTTCTCGGCGTCCTTGGCCGGGTCGAGATAGCGGGCCAGGCCCACTCCCCCGATGACCAGCTCGCCGCTGCCGCCGAGCGGCACCGGCTCGCCCCGGGGGTCGACGACGGCCAGCTCCCAGCCGTCGAGCGGCAGCCCGATGCGGACCGGGCCCTCCCCGGTGAGCAGGGCGGCGCAGGCGACGACGGTGGCCTCGGTGGGGCCGTAGGTGTTCCAGACCTCCCGGCCGGGGACGGCCATCCGGGCCGCCAGCTCGGGCGGGCAGGCCTCACCACCGAAGATCAGCAGCCGGACGGCGGCCAGTGATTCGGCGGGCCACAGGGCCGCGAGCGTGGGGACGGTGGAGACGGCGGTGATGCGCTGCTCGACGAGCCAGGGGCCCAGGTCGGCCCCGGTCCGTACGAGGGAGCGGGGCGCGGGCACCAGACAGGCGCCGTGCCGCCAGGCGAGCCACATCTCCTCGCAGGACGCGTCGAAGGCGACCGAGAGCCCGGCGAGCACCCGGTCCCCGGGCCCCAGCGGCTCCCGCGCGAGAAACAGCTCCGCCTCGGCGTCGACGAACGCCGCCGCGCTCCGGTGCGTGACGGCGACCCCCTTGGGCCGCCCGGTGGACCCCGAGGTGAAGATCACCCACGCGTCGTCCCCGGGGGTGACCTCCGGTCGGGTACGGGAGGAAACGCCGGGGCCCCCGGACCCGGCCCCGCGCGAGACCGGTCCTCCGGCAACGGGACCCGGCACACACCCGCCGGGGGGCCCGGTGGCAGCGGGTGGGGCCTCCGGGGGCAGGGTCAGGGTCAGGGTCAGGGCTTCCGTCAGGGTCGCGCGGACGCGTGCCTCGGTGAAGACCAGGGCGGCCCGCTCGTCGGGGTCCTCCGCGTCCACCGGGACGTACGCCGCGCCGGCGGCGAGGACGCCGAGGACGGCCACGTACAGATCGGCGGTCCCGGACGGCACCCGCACCCCGACGCGGTCGCCGGGCCCGATCCCCGCCCCGGTCAGCCGCCGGCGCAGCGACTCCACCCGGTCCGCGAGGGCGCGGTAGGTCAGCGGGGACGTGCCGTCGTCCACGGCGTGGGCCGTCGGATGGCGGCGGGTGGTCTCGCCGAGGATGTCGAGGAGGGTGCGCTCCGGGGCCGCGCGGCCCGCGCGGAACACGGCCGGGGCCTCGGGGCCGATGTCCGGGTCCAGCAGCGCCGGGGTGTCCGGGGCGACGGTCATCCGGCGCACCCGTCGCCGCCCGTCGGTCCGCTCGGGGCGCCGAGGCCCCCGTGTCCCCGCTGGATGGGCAGAACCCGGTTCATCCGCGTCTCACTCTCCGTAGGCCCTGTGGAGTGCGCTGCGACTGCTGCCCCGCACACGGCAAACGAGAAGTTTATCCAGCTTTGCCCCGGCTCGCCTGTTCTGGGTCCCGGGTCCGGGGCCGGGGCGTCCGCGCACCGGAAGGCCCCCGCTCTCCGCCGCGCGGGCGCGCGGCGGGGAACGGGGGCCTCGGAAGCCGCCGGGGTCAGGCCGTGACGGAGACCGGCCGGGTGTCCTGGGACGTCCCGGGGACGTCGTCGATCGGCGAGGACTTGGCGGAGGTGTACGCGTCGTGGTCCAGGATCTTCTCCCGCGCGGCGACGATCACCGGGACCAGCGCCTGGCCCGCGACGTTCGTGGCCGTGCGGATCATGTCCAGGATCGGGTCGATCGCCATCAGCAGACCCACACCCTCCAGGGGCAGCCCCAGGGTGGAGAGGGTCAGGGTCAGCATGACCGTGGCACCGGTCAGACCGGCGGTGGCGGCCGAGCCGACCACCGAGACGAACGCGATCAGCAGGTAGTCCTGGATGCCGAGCTGCACATCGAAGATCTCCGCGATGAAGATCGCCGCCAGCGCGGGGTAGATCGCGGCGCAGCCGTCCATCTTGGTCGTGGCGCCGAACGGAACCGCGAAGGAGGTGTACTCCTTCGGCACACCGAGCCGCTCGGTGACCTTCTGGGTGACCGGCATGGTGCCGACGGAGGAGCGGGAGACGAAGGCCAGCTGGATCGCGGGCCAGGCGCCCCGGAAGAAGTGCAGCGGGTTGACCTTGGCGACGGTCGCCAGCAGCAGCGGGTAGACACCGAAGAGCACCAGGGCGCAGCCGATGTAGACATCGGCGGTGAAGGTGGCGTACTTGCTGATGAGGTCCCAGCCGTAGTCGGCGATGGCGAAGCCGATCAGACCGACCGTGCCCAGCGGCGCGAGGCGGATCACCCACCACAGGGCCTTCTGGAGCAGTTCGAGCACGGCCTCGCCGAGCCCGAGGATCGGCTTGGCCTTCTCGCCCAGCGCGAGGGCGGCGATCCCGGCGACGGCGGCCATGAAGACGATCTGGAGGACGTTCAGCTCGGTGAAGGGGGTGATGACATCGGTCGGGACGATCCCGGTCAGGAAGTCGATCCAGCTGCCCTCGCGCTTGGGCAGGGCGCCGTCCTTCGGGGTGAGGCCGGTGCCCTCGCCCGGGTTGGTCAGCAGGCCGATGCCGATGCCGATGGCGACCGCGATCAGCGAGGTGATCATGAACCAGAGCAGGGTCTGCCCGGCCAGCCTGGCGGCGTTGTTCACCTTCCGCAGGTTGGTGATCGACACCATGATCGCGAAGAAGACCAGCGGGGCCACGGCGAGCTTCAGCAGCCGGATGAAGATGTCGCCGATGTGGCCCAGGGTCTCCTTGAGCCAGCCGATGTCCTGCTCGCGGGCGAGCCAGCCGAGCAGGACGCCGAGCACCAGACCGGCGACGATCTGGACCCAGAAGGGGATCTTGGATATGCGGAAGCCGGAGCCCGAGGGCTTTCCGGTCGTGGTGGACGCGGTGTTCGCGGACACGGACACACTCCAGTAGCGGCGTAAAAGGGGAGAAGAGCGGGGAGGGGCGGCGCCCGTGCGCGAGGGGACTGTTCCGCTGCGGCGGGGGTCAGGCCGAGCGGCGACAGACCGCGGACATACAGCGGCAGAGATCGACATGCAGGCGCGCCACGAGCGGGGGGCTCGCGGCATGGTGAAGGCGCTCTGCTGACGTCATGTCCGATACGTTAACACTTGAACTTTGAGAACCTCAAAGCTCCGCTTTGGGATCTTCGCCACTCCCCGGGCTGCCGGACACCCGGCCCCGCCCAGGTCAGCCCCCGGCAAGACCGCGCCGCACCCGTGCGGCCCGCCGGGACCGGCCTCCCCCGCCCCCCGCCGCTCAGCCCCGGCGGGACCGCCGCACCCGGCGCAGTACCGCTTGCCGCTGGGCCGCCCGCACCGGCCCGGGGCAGGCGTGCGCGCCCCACGCGGCCCCGCCCATCTCATGGGTGCCCAGCCCCCGCCCCTCCGGGGAGTCCGCCACCTCCAGCGGCCAGCCGTGCTCCCGGGCGCCCCAGGCGTAGACGCGCGCGACGGATGCGACCTGCGCGCCGGTGAGCGGCCGGTCCGCGAACCCCGAGGTCTCCACCGACACCCAGGCGGCATTTCCCGCGCGCTGGGTCCAGGCGCGGTCGTGCACCGAGACGTACTGCTCGATCTCGCCCGCCCGCGAGACCCAGAAGTGGGAGGAGCTGCGGGTGGCCGGGTTCGAGAACCGCTCGAACAGCGACCCCTCCCCCTGCTGGACGTGGAGTATCAGCCCGCGCTGCCCCTCCCGTCCGCCCTCGCTGAAGTTCTCGCCGATCGGCCTGCGGGCGGCGCCGGGCATCCAGCCCGGAGGCGGTGCGGCGGAGGCGGTGGAGGCCGAGACGGCGCGGGGCTGCCGGGTGGTGCGCGGCTCCGGGGCGGCGGGGGTCCGCCCGGGCCGTCCCTCCCAGAGGAGGGCCGCCGCCGACACCGGGGCGAGAAGCAGCCCTCCCCCCAGCAGGAACACACCCCGCCGGGACGGCCCGTCCGGTCTCCGGTGCTTCCGCGTCACGGCTGCCTCCGCGTCGGTGCGCCGGGGGCCGTGGGGCTGTTCCACAGGGTGGGCATGCCGAACACTGTGTCCCGCACATGTGATCGTTACCCCATGGCGGCATGACGGGAAGGAAACAGCCCGGACCGGAACCGCCCCCTCCGCGCGCACCGGCCCCGCACCCGGGCGCGCCGGCGGCTCCAGGGGTGCCTGGAGGCCCCGGGTGTGCCGGAAGCCCCGGGTACGCCGGAAGCCGGAGCCCGCCCGCTGTTGTTCGGGAGGCTCCGGCTTCTCGGGGACGCGGAGAGGGAGGAGGGTCAGTCCTCCTGGGTGCGGTTCGCCTGGAGACGGGCCTTGGTCCGGTCGACCTTGCCCACGATCTGCTCGGACATCGCGTCCCGCTGCCGGCGCAGCAGGACGAAGCTGAGCGGCGCGGAGAGCACCAGCGCCAGCAGCACCACCCAGGCGAAGTTGGCATCGGCCACGCCCTTGGGCAGCAGACCGAAGTGGACCAGACCGGCCACCACCACGAAGCAGCCGGCGAAGACGGCCAGGCGCAGGGCCGTGTACTTGATCGCGGCACTCGACTTGGCTGACACTGCGGGGCCTACTCTCTCTCTTCGTACGGGTGGCAGAACGTGCCGAACCAGTGAAGCACGCCCCTCCGGAGGGCGGCACAGTGGCTCGGGGCCGGGCGCGGGACACCCGGTTCGGCACCCACCGCCCCGGGACCGCCGGCGGATCTCAGACGCGCATGGGCTGGGGCGACTCACGGCGGTCGGCGTCCGGACCCGGGTACTCGCGGATGATCTCGTAGCGGGTGTTCCGCTCGACCGGGCGGAACCCGGCGTCACGGATCAGGTCCAGCAGATCGTCGCGGGTCAGCTTGTTCGGCGTGCCGTAGTTGTCCGCGTCATGCGTGATCTTGTACTCGACGACCGAGCCGTCCATGTCGTCCGCCCCGTGCTGGAGCGCGAGCTGGGCGGTCTGCACGCCGTGCATCACCCAGAAGACCTTGACGTGCGGCACGTTGTCGAAGAGCAGCCGGGAGACCGCGAAGGTCTTCAGCGCCTCGGCACCGGTCGCCATCGTCGTCCGCGCCTGGAGGCGGTTGCGGATCTTGCCGTCCTGCATGTCCACGAAGTCGTGCTGGTAGCGCAGCGGGATGAAGACCTGGAAACCGCCGGTCTCGTCCTGGAGCTCCCGCAGCCGCAGCACATGGTCGACGCGGTGGCGGGGCTCCTCGATGTGCCCGTACAGCATGGTCGAGGGGGTCTTGAGGCCCTTGCCGTGCGCCAGCCGGTGGATGCGCGACCAGTCCTCCCAGTGGGTCCTGTGGTCGACGATGTGCTGGCGCACCTCCCAGTCGAAGATCTCAGCGCCGCCACCGGTGAGCGATTCGAGGCCCGCCTCGATCAGCTCGTCCAGGATGTCGGAGGCCGACATGCCGGAGATGGTCTCGAAGTGGTGGATCTCGGTGGCGGTGAAGGCCTTCAGGGAGACGTGCGGGAGGGCTTCCTTCAGCGCGCTCAGGGAGCGCGGGTAGTACCGCCACGGAAGGTTGGGGTGGAGCCCGTTGACGATGTGCAGCTCGGTGAGGTTCTCGTTCTCCATCGCCTTGGCGAGGCGGACGGCCTCCTCGATGCGCATCGTGTACGCGTCCTTCTCGCCCGGCTTGCGCTGGAACGAGCAGTACGCGCACGACGCGGTGCACACATTGGTCATGTTGAGGTGGCGGTTGACGTTGAAGTGGACGACATCGCCGTTCTTGCGGGTGCGCACCTCGTGGGCGAGACCACCGAGCCAGGCCAGGTCGTCCGAGGCGTACAGAGCGATCCCGTCCTCGCGGGTCAGCCGCTCCCCGGCCGTGACCTTCGCCTCCAGCTCGCGCTTGAGCCCAGCGTCCATGCGCCCGCCTCCCATGTCTGACGTCAATCGGGCTCCGACAACGTTACTCCCCCGTCCCCGACGGACGGGGGCGCCCCCACGGCCCCCGGATCAGCTCTGCTCCGGAAGGTCCCCGACCCGGTTCTCCCACTTGGTGGAGAGCACGATCGTGGTGCGGGTGCGGGAGACACCCCGGGTCCCGCTGAGCCGGCGGATCGTCTTCTCCAGGCCGTCGACATCGCCGACGCGCACCTTCAGCATGTAGGAGTCGTCACCCGCGATGAACCAGCAGTCCTCGATCTCCGCGAGATCCCGCAGCCGGCGCGCCACGTCCTCGTGGTCGGCCGCGTCGGAGAGGGAGATGCCGATGAGGGCGGTGACCCCGAGGCCGAGGGACGCCGCGTCGACGGTGGCGCGGTAGCCGGTGATGACACCGGCCGCCTCCAGGCGGTTGATCCGGTCCGTGACACTGGGCCCGGAGAGACCCACGAGCCGTCCCAGCTCGGCGTACGAGGCCCTGCCGTTCTCCCGGAGGGCCTGGATGAGCTGTCTGTCCACCGCGTCCATGTGCCTGGAGCCTTCCATAGTTGCTGAACCTGAGGCGTGCAGGGCGCGAGCCCTGCGATTCTGATGGCGAATCTGATGACGAACCAGCGATGATCTTCAGGGTGTCCGGAATCCCCGGGCAGCGGGAGCCCACGGCGACGGATGTCCGAAAAGGGCCGTCAGGAGGCCGGACCGGCTCCCCGGGAGCCCCCCAGCTCCCCTTCCCAGCGCCGGTACAGCCGGTGCGGTACGCCCACCGCGTCCAGCGCCCGCCCGGCGACGAAGTCCACCAGGTCCTGGATGTGCGTCGCGCCCGCGTAGAAGGCCGGTGAGGCGGGCAGCACCACGGCCCCGGCCTCGTCGAGCGTGACGAGATGCCGCAGGGTCTGCCCGTTCAGCGGGGTCTCCCGCACGGCGACCAGCAGCGGGCGCCGCTCCTTGAGCGTGACGCTGGCGGTGCGCTGGAGGAGATCCTTGGAGAGCCCGAGGGCGACCCCGGCGACGGCGGCCGTCGAGGCCGGCACGATCAGCATCCCCTTCGCGGGGTACGAGCCCGAGGAAGGACCGGCGGCGAGATCCCCGGCCGACCAGTGGCGCACCCCGTCCAGCTCCACCCGGAAGGTGTCCGGCTTGCCGTCCGCGCCCCGGGCGAGCCACTCCCGCAGATCGTCGCGCCAGTGGGCGTCCCGGAAGGAGATCCCGGTCTCGTCGAGCAGCGTCAGCCGGGAGGCCCGCGAGACCACCAGATCGACGCTCTCGCCTGCGTCGATCAGCCCGCGCAGCACGGCGGCGGCATACGGTGTCCCGGAGGCGCCGGAGACGCCGACGATCCACGGGCGACGGGGGTTGTTCTGTGCTGGCTCCACACAGGGAGCCTATCCGGCGGGCCCGAGGACCCGTGTGCCAGGCGCCGGGGCCCGCGACCGGGAGCGGGCGGCGGGCAGCGGGACCGGGAGCGGGCCGGAGCGGGCGGCGGGCGGCGGGAGCGTCCGAGCGGGCGGCGGGCGGCGGGACCGGGAGCGGGAGCGGGCCGGAGCGGGCGGCGGGAGCGTCCGAGCGGGCGGCGGGCTAGAGGGTGAGCCCGCGCACCAGCAGATCCAGCAGGGCGAACCCGAACAGGCTGATCCCGATGAAGCCGTTGACGGTGAAGAACGCCCGGTTCAGCCGGGACAGATCGTGCGGCTTCACCACCGTGTGCTCGTAGCAGAACGCCACCGCCACGATCAGGAGCCCCGCCCAGAGGAACACCCCGGCGTCCGTCGCCAGCGCGTACCAGACCAGCAGCGCGGCCGTCACGGCGTGCGCCGCCCGGGCCCCGTGCAGCGCGGCCGGGACACCGAAGCGGGCCGGCACCGAGCGCACGCCCTCGGCGCGGTCCGCCGAGACGTCCTGGGTGGCGAAGATCAGATCGAAGCCGCCGATCCAGACACCGACCGCGAGCCCGAGGATCACCGCGTCCCACGACCACTCCCCGGTGACCGCGAGCCAGGCGCCGATCGGACCCATGGCCTGCGCCAGGCCCAGGATGGCGTGCGGGTAGTCGGTGAACCTCTTCCCGTACGGATAGACCACCATCGGGACCACCGCGACGGGCGCCAGCATCAGACAGAGCGGGTTGAGCAGCGCGGCGGCCCCCAGGAAGACCACCAGCGCGATCAGGGCCCCGGTCCACGCGGACCGCACGCTCACCGCGCCCGTGACCAGCTCCCGGCCGGCGGTGCGCGGGTTCCGGGCGTCGATCTCGCGGTCGATGATCCGGTTGCAGGCCATCGCGAAGGTCCGCAGCCCGACCATCGCGAGGGTGACCAGCAGCAGCGTCCCCCACTGGATGGACCCGCCGTCCAGGAACATCGCGGTGAGGGCGGCGATATAGGCGAAGGGCAGCGCGAAGACCGAGTGCTCGATCATCACCAGCCGCAGAAAGCTCCTGGTGCGGCCGGGGCTGTCCGGGAGCGGGCTGTCCGGGAGCGCGTCGGCGGACGCGCTCACAGGCCGTACTCCTTCCAGCGGCGGTCCACCAGCGCCGCCGTGTCCGGGTCGGACTCCACCATGTCGGGCCAGCCGCCGTCGCGGACGTACCCCTCCTCGGGCCACTTCCTCGTCGCGTCGATGCCCGCCTTGCCGCCCCAGAACTGCTGGTAGGAGGCGTGGTCGAGATGGTCGACTGGGCCCTCGGCCACGGTGAGGTCGCGGGCGTAGTCGGTGTTGCCCAGGGCCCGCCAGGAGACCTCGTGGAGATCGTGGACATCGCAGTCGGCGTCGACGACCACGATCAGCTTGGTGAGCGACATCATGTGCGCGCCCCAGATCGCGGACATCACCTTCTGCGCGTGCTTGGGGTACTTCTTGTCGATCGAGACGATCGCGCAGTTGTGGAAGCCGCCCGACTCGGGCAGGTGGTAGTCGACGATGTCCGGCACGATGATCTTCAGCAGCGGCAGGAAGAAACGCTCCGTCGCGCGCCCCAGCGGCCCGTCCTCGGTCGGCGGGCGGCCCACCACGATCGACTGGAGCAGCGGGCGCCTGCGCATCGTGACGCAGTCGATGGTCAGCGCCGGGAACGGCTCCTGCGGGGTGTAGAAGCCGGTGTGGTCGCCGTACGGGCCCTCGGGGAGCATCTGCCCGGGCTCCAGCCACCCCTCCAGCACCACTTCCGCCTGCGCGGGGACCTGGAGCGGGACGGTCTTGCAGTCGACCATCTCGATCCGCTTGCCCTGGATGAAACCGGCGAAGAGGTACTCGTCGATGTCGCCGGGGAGCGGCGCGGTGGAGGCGTAGGTGACGGCCGGCGGACAGCCGAAGGCGATGGCGACCGGCAGCCGCTCGCCCCGGCGGGCGGCGACCTGGTAGTGGTTGCGGCTGTCCTTGTGGATCTGCCAGTGCATCCCGATGGTGCGCCGGTCGTGCCGCTGGAGCCGGTAGAGCCCCAGATTCCGTACGCCGGACTCCGGGTCCTTGGTGTGCGTCAGCCCGAGATTGAAGAAGGAGCCGCCGTCCTTCGGCCAGGTGAAGAGCGCGGGCAGCCGGTCGAGGTCGACGTCGTCGCCGCGCAGGACCACCTCCTGCACGGGGGCGTCCTTCACCTTCTTCGGCGGCACGTGCACCATCGAGCCGAGCTTGCCGAACGCCTCGCGCACCCCGACGAAGCCGTGCGGCAGCTCGGGCTTGAGCAGCCCGCCGATCTTGTCGCTGATGTCGCTGTACGAGGTGAGGCCGAGCGCCTTGAGCAGCCGGCGGTCGGTACCGAAGACATTCATCGCGAGCGGCATCGCGGAGCCGCGCACATTCTCGAAGAGAAGGGCCGGGCCGCCCGCCTTGTTCACCCGGTCGACGATCTCCCCGACTTCCAGATGGGGGTCCACCTCGGCCTTGATGCGCTTGAGGTCGCCCTCGCGTTCCAGGGCCCTGAGCAGGGTACGAAGATCGTCGTAAGCCATGCGCTCCAGTATCGGGTACCGGTTACCCTGGCCGCGTCACCGGGGCCCCGCACAAGCCCCCTCACCTCATTCCGGGAGACCGTAAGACCATGCTCAGGTATCTGCCCTTTCTGCTGGTCCTGGCGCTGTGGATCTACGCCTTCATCGACTGCCTGAACACTCCCGAGAAGGAGGTCAGGAATCTGCCGAAGGTGGCGTGGGTCATCATCGTGCTGCTCTTCGGGCAGGTCCTGCTGGGCCCGGTCGCCTGGTTCATCGCGGGGCGCCCGCGCAGGGCCCTGGGACACGGCGGGGCGCGGGGCGGCGGCTGGGTGGCGCCCGACGACAATCCGGAGTTCCTCAAGTCGCTGCGGGACGAGAAGTCCCCGGAGGACGACCAGAGGAACGACGGCAAGGACAAGGACAAGGACAAGAACGACGAGGGCGCGTGAGGTGAGACGCCGGTGCCCCGCCGGTCCGGGACATCCGGACCGGCGGGGCACCGGGGACGGGGCCGCCCACGCGGTCACGCGTAGGAGTGCAGACCGTCCACGAAGATGTTCACGCCGTAGTAGTTGAACAGCCAGCAGGCGAAGGCGATCAGCGCCAGCACCGCCGCCTTGCGGCCCTTCCACCCGGCGGTCGCGCGGGCGTGCAGATAGCAGGCGTACGCCACCCAGGTGATGAAGGACCAGACCTCCTTGGGGTCCCAGCCCCAGTACCGGCCCCAGGCGTCGCCCGCCCAGATCGCGCCCGCGATGATCGTGAACGTCCACAGCGGGAAGATCGCCGCGTTGACGCGGTACGCGAACTTGTCCAGGGAGGCCGCCGACGGCAGCCGGTCCAGGACCGAGGCGGTGAAGGCGCCGGGCTTGCCGCCGCGCGCCAGCTTCTTCTCGTAGGAGTCCCGGAAGAGGTACAGCACCGTGCCGACCGCGCCGAGGTAGAACACCGCGCCGCAGAAGATCGCGGTGGAGACATGAATCCAGAGCCAGTAGGAGTCCAGCGCCGGGACCAGCTGGTCGCTCGCGGTGTAGAGCCAGGTGGTGGCGATACCGAGGTCGATCAGTACGGTGCCGACCAGCGGCAGCCCCAGCCAGCGGACGTTCTTCCCCGCGGCCAGGAAGCCCAGGTACGCGCCGACCAGCACCGTGGAGAAGGTGATGGAGAACTCGTACATGTTGCCCCAGGGGGCCCGCTGCACCGACATCGCGCGGGTCGCGACACCCCCCGCCTGGATGGCGAACGCCAGCACGGTGAGCGCGATCGCGATCCGCCCGTACAGATCGCCCTTGAACGTGCCCCCGGCGGCGCCGGGCCCGTCCGGGACATCACGGGTGCCGGGCGCGGAGCGGGTGACGACCCTCGGCTTGTCGAGGACGGCCGTGCCGCCCTCCTTCCCGGCCTCCTTGCCGCGCACCTGGACGGCGGGGGCGGACGCCGGGGCGGTCAGCGCGGCGGCGGTACGGCCCACCTTGCTGCGGCTGCCGAAGACCCACTCGGCGATGTGCGCCAGGAACGCCAGGGTGTAGACGGCCATCGCGGAGTAGATCAGTGTGTTGCTGATCTGGGCGAGGTTCTCGTTGGTTGCGGCGGCGAGACTCACTTGTCAGCCCCTTCGGCAGAAACTTCCACGGCATCGCTTCGATCGTCGGAGTCGTTCGGTGGTACGGGCGCGGTCGGCGCCCGTTCGTGGAGGGCGGCGGCCAGTCCGGCCAGCTCCTCCGGCAGCTTCGGCGACTCGCTGCGGCCGAGGCCCGCCATCTCGACCACCGTCACCCCGTCGGCGCCGCGCACGGCCCGCACCCAGACCCGGCGGCGCTGGATGAAGAGCGAGCCGACCAGGCCCGCGATGGCGGCGACCGCGCCGCCCAGCGCCCAGCCGTTGCCGGGCGACTGGGAGATCTGGAAGCTCGCCCACTCCTTGACCTCCTTCTCGAAGGTGATGGAGCCGGCGCCGTCCGGGAGCTTCATGGTCTCGCCGGGCAGCAGCCGCTCGGCGAGCTTCTCGCCCTTCTCGTCCGTGAACTGCTTCATCTTGCTCGTGTCGAGCTGGTACACGTTCTGCGGCAGTCCGGAGTTGACCCGCAGATCGCCGATGAAGCCGGTCAGCGCGAGCACCGGATTGTCCAGGGCGGGGAAGGTGGAGAACATCGTGCCCGCGCCGTGGCCGGCGAAGGTGGGGACGAAGAAGGCGCTGAAGCCCAGCTGGGTCTTCTTGCCGTTCTTGTCGCGGTAGCCGTCCATCACCTTGATCGCACCGGTGGAGGTGACATTGGAGTCCGCCGGCAGCAGCGGGGTGGCGCCGCTGAAGACGACCTTGCCCCGGCCGTCCCGGACCGTGACCACCGGGGCGTACCCGTGGGCCAGCAGATAGACCTTGGTGCCGTCGACCACCAGCGGCCGGTTGACCTCGATCGTGGCCTTCTTGTCCTGGCCGCCCGGCTCGGACCAGGTGACCGCGGCCTCGTAGGTGCGGGGGGTGCCGCGCTGCGGCCCGGTCTTCTCGTACGTACCGGTGAACTCGTCCAGCATGAAGGAGAACGGCACCAGGTCGTCGATGTCGTGGAGCGAGCCGGACCGGAAGTCGTCGTAGTGCGTGAGGCTGTTGGAGAACCCGCCGCCCTCGACGATCAGCTTGCCGCCCTCGGACTTGAAGAGCTGGCCTGCGGCGAAGGCCACCAGCATCACGATCAGCGAGACATGGAAGACCAGGTTCCCGGCCTCCCGGAGGTACCCCTTCTCGGCGGCGACCGCGTTGCCGACCGTGTGCGCCCGGAACCGGCCGCGCCCCAGTATCCCGAGCGCCAGCTCACGCACCTGCTCGGGCTCGGCGTCGGTGCGCCAGGTGGTGTACGCGGGCATCCGGTCGAGCCGCCCCGGGGCGCCCGGCGGACGGCTGCGGAGCTGGCCCACGAACTGCCAGGTCCGCGGGACGATACAGCCGATGAGGGAGACGAACAGCAGGATGTAGATCGCCGAGAACCAGACCGAGCTGTAGACGTCGAAGAGCTGGAGCGCCTCGAAGACCGGGGTCAGGGTCTCGTTGTTCTCCTGCCAGGTCTGCACCTTGAGGTCGTCGACGCTGTTCTGCGGGATCAGCGAACCGGGGATCGAGGCGAGGGAGAGCAGCAGCAGCAGGATCAGCGCGACCCGCATGGAGGTGAGCTGCCGCCAGAACCAGCGCGCCCAGCCCACGAGACCGAGGGTGGGGCCGCCGGCCGGCTCCTCCTGGGAGGTCTCCTCCCGGGGGGCGGTGGAGAGCCGCGCCCCGGCGGCCGTCTCCCGGCTCCGCTCGGCCGCGCGCTCCTGCTCGCTCCCGGCCGTGGTCCCGTCCCCGGCCGTGGTCCCGTCCCCGGCCGTGGTCCCGTTCCCGGTCCCGCTGCCGGTCTCCGTTGTGCTGTCGCTCACGGCCCCGCTCTTGCCCTTGTCGCTGGTGCTGGTGCTGGTGCTCTCGGTCGTGCCCTTGCCCATGGGTGTCAGATCCCCACCGTGAAGCCGTTGGACCAGGTCTGCATCTGCGCCACCATCGAGTCCCAGACCCCGGTCAGCAGCAGCAGCCCGGTCACGATCATCATGATGCCGCCGATCCGCATCACCCAGACGTAGTGCCGCTTGACCCAGCCGAAGGCGCCCAGCGCCTTGCGGAAGGCCACGGCGGCGAGCACGAAGGGCACTCCGAGACCGAGGCAGTACGCGACGGTCAGTATGGCCCCCCGGCCCGCGCTGCCCTGCTCCATCGCCAGGATCTGCACGGCCGCGAGCGTCGGGCCGATACAGGGGGTCCAGCCGATGCCGAAGAGCGCGCCCAGCAGCGGCGCGCCGAGCAGCCCGGTCGCCGGCCTCTTCCGGAAGCGGAATTCACGCTGGGTCAGCCAGGGCATCGCCCCCATGAAGAACGCCCCGAGCAGCAGCATCAGCACGCCGAGGATCTTCGAGAGGGTCGCCTGGTGGTCCTGGAGGCTGAGGCCGAAGTGGCCGAAGAGCGCGCCGCCCGACACGAACACGGCGGTGAAGCCGAGCACGAAGAGCGAGGCGCCGGCCACCATCCGGCCGCGCCTGGCCTCCGCCAGATCGGTGCCGGAGACACCGGTGACATAGGAGAGATAGCCGGGGACCAGCGGCAGCACACAGGGGGAGAAGAAGGAGACGAGCCCGCCGAGGACGGCGATCGGCAGCGCCAGCGCCAGCGCCCCGCCAAGGACGGTCTCATTGACGCCCGCCGCCAGCACGGTCCAGTCGGAGCCGGTGGGCACGGGCGGACGCGACGCGGCGAACTCGGCCACGGTCTGTGCGGTGCTCACCGGATCACTTCTCCGCGATCAAGGGGTCGATCATCTTGCGGAGCTGCTTCTCGCTCAGTTCCGCGAGTGAACGGGCCGCGATCTTTCCGTCCCGGTCGAGGACGACCGTGGAGGGAATGGCCTGCGGCGCCAGGGTTCCCCGGGGGAAGCCATTGATGATCAACTTGCCCGCGGGGTCGTACAGACTGGGGTAGCTGACTTCGTATTCCTTCTCGAAGGCAACCGCCGAGCCTTTGTTGTGGTCTCTGGTGTTGATCCCGACGAACTCGACGCCCTTCGGCTTCAGCTCCTCGGACACCTTGTCGAAATGCTTTGCCTCGGCGCGGCACGGACCGCACCACGAACCCCAGACATTGATGACGACGATCTTGCCCTTGAGGTCGGCGACATCGAGCCGCTTTCCCTCCAGGGTCTCGCCGGCGATCGTGCCGGTGGCCTTGCGCTCACCCTTCGCGACGGTGGCGATGCCTCCGGTGTCCGTGACGAAGTTGATGTTGTTTCCGCCCTTGCCTGAGTCCTGGCCGCAGGCGGACAGGACGAGCCCGCCGGCCACGGTCACGGCGGTCAGCAGGGCAGCACGAGGTGCACGGCTCAGGCTCATGTGAAAAGTTTCGCATGACGGTTCCGGCGATCTTCCGCGCCCCCCTCGCTGCCCGTATGACCCCTCTTACGCCTGTTGTCAAGCCGCCTTAAGGAATCCGGCCGCACAACGGGCGGGAGGCGGGCCCCGAACATGCGGCAGGGGGCGCGGGACGCCCATTTCCCGGCGTCCCGCGGCCCCTTGTCACCACGCTGTCCGCGCGCTCTTCCCCGGCAATTCCCGCACCCGCCGGGTTATGCGCCGAACGCCTTCGATTTCCCCTTCACCGGCTTGGCGCCGGCCCGCAGATGCGGGGGTACGAGATCGAGCGCGGGCTCCGAGTACCCCACCGAGACGATGCGGTCGCCCTCGTAGGTGAACGAGGTCAGCGACGCCAGCGTGCACTGCCGGCGGCGCGGGTCGTGCCACAGCCGCCGCCGCTCGATGAAGCTGCGGACGATCCAGATCGGCAGCTGATGGCTGACCAGCACGGCCTCGTGCCCCCGGGCGGCGTCGCGCGCCGAGTTGAGCGCGCCCATCATCCGGACGACCTGGTCGATGTACGGCTCCCCCCAGGACGGGCGGAACGGATTGGTCAGATGCCGCCAGTTCCCCGGCCTGCGCAGGGCCCCGTCGCCGACGCCGAAGGTCTTGCCCTCGAAGACATTGCCCGCCTCGATCAGCCGGTCGTCGGTGCCGAGGCCGAGACCGTGGCCCTTGGCGACGGGGGCGGCGGTCTCCTGGGCGCGCTCCAGCGGGGAGGCGACGACCTGGACGATGTCCCGGTCCGAGAAGTGCTCGGCGACCCGGTCGGCCATCTCCCGGCCGAGCCCGGAGAGGTGGTAGCCCGCCCGTCGCCCGTAGAGCACACCGTCGGGGTTGTGGACCTCGCCGTGGCGCACCAGGTGGACCACGGTCCTGGTGGTGTCGGCGCTCGTGCTCATGCCGTGGCCTCCGCGGCGGCGCGGGCGGCCGAGGGCAGCGCGGCGGCGATCCGCTCCACCGCCCGGGAGTCGTGCGCGGTGGAGACGAACCAGGACTCGAAGGCGGACGGCGGGAGATAGACGCCCTGCGCCAGCATCGAGTGGAAGAAGGCGTTGAAGCGGTACGCCTCCTGGCGCCGCGCCCCCTCGTAGTCGGTGACGGCGTCCGGGGTGAAGAAGACCGAGAACATCGTGCTCGCCGTCTGGAGCCGGTGTGCCACGCCCTGCTGGGTGAGGGCGGCGGTGACCAGGCCCTGGATCTCGGTGGAGACCGCGTCGAGCCGCCGGTACGCGGCGTCGTCCAGCAGCCGCAGCTGAGCGAGACCGGCGGCGGTGGCGACCGGGTTCCCGGAGAGGGTGCCCGCCTGGTAGACGGGCCCGGCCGGGGCGAGCCGCTCCATCACGTCCCGGCGTCCGCCGAACGCGGCGGCCGGGAAGCCGCCGCCCATGACCTTGCCGAAGGTCATCAGATCGGGCTCGACGCCGTCGACACCGAACCAGCCCGCCCGGCTGGTGCGGAAGCCGGTCATCACCTCGTCGGAGATGTAGAGCGCGCCGTGCTCGCGGCAGAGGTCCTTCAGCCCCTGGTTGAAACCGGGCAGCGGAGGGACCACGCCCATGTTGCCGGGCGAGGCCTCGGTGATCACACAGGCGATCTCGCCCGGGTGGGCGGCGAAGGCGGCGCGCACGGCTTCGAGGTCGTTGTAGGGCAGCACGACCGTCTCACCCGCCTGGGCGCCGGTGACCCCGGGGGTGTCGGGCAGCCCGAACGTCGCCACACCGGAGCCGGCGGCGGCGAGCAGGGCGTCCACATGGCCGTGGTAGCAGCCGGCGAACTTCACGACCTTGGCCCGGCCGGTGAAGCCCCGGGCGAGCCGGATCGCCGACATCGTCGCCTCGGTGCCGCTGGAGACCAGCCGCACCTGCTCGACGGGGGCGACCCGGGCCACGATCTCCTCGGCGAGGGCGACCTCGCCCTCACCGGGCGTACCGAAGGAGGTGCCGCGTGCGACGGCGGCGTGCACGGCCTCCAGAACAGCCGGGTGGGAGTGGCCGAGAATCATCGGTCCCCACGAGCAGACGAGGTCGACGTATTCGCGTCCGTCCGCGTCGGTGAGGTACGGGCCGGTGCCGGACACCATGAACCGGGGCGTGCCGCCCACGGCCCTGAAGGCCCGCACGGGTGAGTTGACGCCGCCGGGCGTCACTGCGGACGCACGGTCGAAGAGCGCCTGCGAAACTGGGGCTTCGTATGAATACGCCACTTTGGTCCTGATCTGCGATTCGGGGTTCGGGCGGCCGGGGCGGATGATCTCGGCCACGGGTGAGCGGGGAGCGTGATCTCCTCGTATTACGGAACGGCGTCACCCTCCCCGCATCTGCGAAACTGGGTCGACACAGGGAAGGCTCACGCAATCCATGGTGTCAGAGGCCACGGTGTTCCTCGCGGACAGGTGTTTCACCAGGCGTTCGCGGGGGAGGTCACTGTCACGATGATCGGGTTGCGCGGCGGGGGCCGCGAGTGGTCGGGTGGAGATATGTATCGCGGTGGCGGACTGGGCGAGGGCACCGACGACCTGGGTCCTGAGCCTGCCCGTCGGGGCAGGCACCGACGGGGCGACGCGGACGCGGAGGCCATGGGAGGCAGGAACGCCCGCATGGGGGTGACCTACAAGTATTTCGGGGCGCCCAATGGGGCCACGGCGGCGCGGGTCCCGATCTCGATGCGCCCGGAGGAGCTGGGCGGGGACGAGCTGGGCATGGGCGGCCTCTTCACGAAGATCAAGCCGGAGACCATAGCCGCGATGGTGCTGATGGGCATCCAGGGCCTGCCCCTCAACAAGGTGCCGCCCCTGGAGCTGGTGGTGCTGCATCCGGACTACGCGGTGGTGCGGCTGCCGATGACGGTGGTGGACCCGCTGCGGGACATCGGCGAGGAGTCGGTGGGGGCCGCGGCCTTCATCTGGTCGACGGTGCCGGACCGGGGCGGGCCGAGGGACGCGTACAACGTCTACCAGCTGCTCCACGAGTGGCAGGACTTCAGCCTCCGGCTGCACGAGGCGGGGCACCAGCCCTACTGCCTGGTCTGGCCCTAGGGAGGTTGCCGCATCCGCGGGGGTTCGGGGGCCGGCCCCCGGCCGAGGCCCGCACCGTGCGGGTCTCCTGGGGCACGGGGTCCGTCCTCAATCGCCGGACGGGCTGGGTCGCCGGGGGCACCCGTGGCACAGGGTCCGTCCTCGAACGCCGGACGGGCCGGGTCTCCCAGCCCCGCCGGGAGGCACCCGCCCCGGTGGGATGCTGGCACCGTGAACGGACCGGAAATCCACCTCCTCATCGCCCCCGAGCTCCACCTCTTCATCCCCGCCGAACACCGCCACCACCCCCAGACCCCCACCTCCCTCCTCACCGACGGCACCTCCACCCTCGGCCACACCATCGAATCCCTCGGCATCCCCCTCACCGAGGCGGGCCGACTCCTCGTCGACGGCGAGGAGGTGACGGTCGCCCACATCCCCCGCGCGGGCGAGACCGTCGGCATCCACCCCGTCCAGCGCCCCCAGCACATCCCCGGCGCACCCCTCCGCTTCCTCCTCGACGTCCACCTCGGCACCCTGGCCCGGCGCCTGCGCCTGCTGGGCGTGGACGCGGCCTACGAGAGCGAGGACATCGGCGACCCGGCGCTGGCGGCGCTCTCCGCACGCGAACGGCGGGTCCTGCTCTCACGGGACCGGGGCCTCCTGCGGCGCCGGGAGATCTGGGCCGGGGCGTACGTCTACAGCGACCGCCCCGACGACCAACTGCGCGACGTACTGGGACGTTTCGCGCCCCCGCTCACCCCCTGGACCCGCTGCACCGCCTGCAACGGCCCGCTGCGCGAGGCCGGCAAGGACGCCGTGCGGGCCCAGTTGCGGCAGGGCACCCAGCGGACCTACGACGTGTTCGCCCAGTGCGCGGAGTGCGAGCGCGTCTACTGGCGGGGCGCCCACCACGCCCGGCTGGAGGCGATCGTCGCCGAGGCGGTGAGGGAGTTCGGCGGCACGGCGGCGTGACACCGGGGCCCGGGCGGGACCGGGCCAGAGGCCACTCCCCGGTCACTCCCCCTCGGGCGCGTCCCCCGTCAGATACCGCTGGACCGTGGGGGCCAGCCACCCGACCAGCTCCTCCCGCGCCATCCCCACAGCGGGCGCCAGCCGCAGCACGTACCGGCTGAAGGCCAGCCCGATCAACTGCGAGGAGACCAGCGCGGCCCGCCCCGCCGCCTCCTCCGGGCGCGGGGAGACCCGCAGGGCGAACGGCCTGAGCTGCTCGTCGAACATCCGCCGCGCCCGCTCGGCGGCGACCTCGTGGGTGGCGCTGGCCCGCAGCAGCGCGGGCAGACCGTCCTCCGCCTCCCACCGGCCGAGGAAGTGCCGGACCAGCGCCGCGCCCATGCCCTCCGCCGGCACCCCGTCCAGAGCGGAGAGCCGGAGGTCGAAGTCGGAGGCGGCGGCGAAGAGCCCCTCCTTGTTGCCGTAGTAGCGCATCACCATCGACGGGTCGATCCCGGCGTCACGGGCGATGGCGCGAATGGTCGCCCGCTCGTACCCGTCGGCCGCGAAGCGCTCCCGGGCGGCGCCCAGGATCGCGGCTCTGGTGGCATCGGACCGGCGCGGCGCGGCGGGCTCTTTCGTCATACCAACAACTGTAGGCCAACGGATGTTGACGGAGCCTCAACGGAAATCTACGGTTGCCCACAAGCGTTGGCCCACACCCGTTGGCCCAGACGCCGGCGCAGGGCGCCGGCGCGCAGGCGTCCGCACCCCCAGGGCACCCAGGAGACAGCCGTGCAGACCACCACCACCGAACACACCGAGACCCTCGTCGTCGGCGCCGGGCCCACCGGATTACTGCTCGCCGGGGATCTCGCGGCCCAGGGCATCGACGTCACCGTGATCGAACGCCGCCCCCGCGCCGCGAGCACCCTCACCCGGGCCTTCGCCGTCCACGCCCGCACCCTGGAACTGCTCGACACCCGGGACCTCGCCGAGGAACTCCTCACCCGGGGCAAACGCATCGACCGCCTCCGCTTCTTCGGCGGCCTCGGCTTCGACCTGGCCGGACTGCCGACCCGCTTCCCCTTCGTCCTCATCACCCCGCAGTACGAAGTGGAACGGCTCCTCGAACAGCGCGCCCGCGCCGCCGGCGCCACCTTCCGGTACGGAACGGAACTGACCGGCCTCACCCAGAGCCCGGACGAGGTCACCGCCCACATCCGGGAAGGCGACCGGACCGGCACGATCCGCGCCCGCTACGCCGTCGGCGCCGACGGCGTGCGCAGCACGGTCCGCACCGCCCTCGGCACCCCCTTCCCCGGCAAGGCCGTGATCCGCTCCATGACCCTCGCGGACGTCCGGCTCACCACACCCCCCGACGACCTGATCAGAGCCGACGGCACCGGGGACGCCATCGCCTTCATCGTCCCCTTCGGCGACGGCTGGTACCGCGTCATGGGCTGGGACCCCCGCCACCAGGCCGCCGACAGCGCCCCCGTCGACCTGGAGGAACTGCGCCGCGTCACCCGTCTCGCCCTCGGCTCGGACCACGGAATGCACGACGCCCGCTGGATCTCCCGCTTCCACTGCGACGAACGCCAGGTCCCCCGCTACCGCAGCGGCCGGGTCTTCCTCGCGGGCGACGCAGCCCATGTCCACTCCCCCGCCGGCGGCCAGGGCATGAACACCGGCCTCCAGGACGCGGCCAACCTCTCCTGGAAACTCGCCGCCGTCCTCGGGGACCGCACCCCGCGCCCCGAGGCCCTCCTCGACAGCTACCACGCCGAGCGCCACCCCGTCGGCGCGATGGTGCTCCGCTCCAGCGGCGGAATACTCCGGCTGGCCATGGCCCACACCCGGCGCCGGCGCGCACTGCGCACCCTCGCCGGACTCGCCCTCACCGCGGTCCCGGCCGCCCGGAACCGCGCCGTCGGACAGGTCTCCGGTATCGGGATCGCCTACCGCCGGCCCCTCGGCGCCCACCGGCTCACCGGCAGGCGCGCCCCCGATCTGCGGCTCGCGGAGGGCCGGCTCCACGCGCTGCTGCGCGCGGGCGCCCCTGTGCTGGTGGCCCCCGAGGGCGCGGCCCCCGCCTCGGCACCCGCCCCCGCCGGCACGGTCAGGGCGCACTGGGCCTCCGGCCGGCGCGGCGCGCTGCTGGTCCGCCCCGACGGCTACATCGCATGGGCGGAGGGCCTCTGAGGGGGGACCGCGCGGCGGCCGTGGCGGGGGTTCGCGTGCCGGCGTACTCGCGTACTCGCGGGCTCGGCCGCCCTGTCCGTGGTCACCCCGGGGACCGCTGACCCGCGCGCCGACCGCCCGGGGACCGCTGACCCGCGCGCCCGGCCCCCGGCCCGGCTTCCAGCCCCGCTTCCGGCCGGGCTTCCGGACCGGCCCACCCCGGAGCCCCCGACCCGCCTATCCTGACCGCGTCGTCGATCTCACGTGCGAGGAGCAGTCCATGACCAGCGGTACCCCCGTCGCCGTCGTCACCGGAGCCAGCAGCGGCATCGGAGCCGCCACCGCACGCCAGTTGGCCGAAGCCGGGTACCACGTGATCCTCACCGCCCGCCGCAAGGACCGGATCGACGCGCTCGCCGCCGAACTGACCGCCGCGGGCCACCGGGCCGACGCCCACCCCCTCGATGTGACCGACCGGGACGCGGTCGACGCCTTCGCCGCCGGTCTCGACCGCTGCGACGTCCTCGTCAACAACGCCGGCGGCGCCCTCGGCGCCGATCCGGTCGCCACCGGCGACCCCGAGGACTGGCGCCGGATGTTCGAGGTCAACGTCATCGGCACCCTCCACACCACCCAGGCCCTGCTCCCCGCCCTCACCGGGAGCGGCGACGGCACCGTGGTCGTCATCACCTCCACGGCGGGTCACGCCACCTATGAGGGCGGCGCCGGCTATGTCGCCGCCAAGCACGGCTCCCACGTCCTCGCCGAGACCCTCCGCCTGGAGATCGTCGGCACCCCGGTCCGGGTGATCGAGATCGCCCCCGGCATGGTGAAGACCGAGGAGTTCGCCACCACCCGCTTCCACGGCGACACCGAGAAGGCGGCCAAGGTCTACGCGGGCGTCGCCGAACCCCTGACCGCCGACGACGTCGCCTCCACCATCACCTGGGCCGTCACCCGCCCACCCCACGTCAACGTCGACCTGCTCCTCCTCCGCCCCCGCGCCCAGGCCTCCAACACCAAGGTCCACCGCACTCCCTGACCCCGGCCGGCGCACGGCCATCACGCAGCCGGGTCACCACCCCAGGTGACCCGGCTGAGGCATGCCTGCGCAAGCGCGCAAGCACATCCCCATACGATCACCAGTTCGAGTGACAATCCGCTCTTCACCCACCTCGAAGCCCCGCTCCACCCAAGCATTGCCGTATGACCTTCATGGATCTTCAGGACCCGAGATATGCCTATATGTTTGGCTTCCTCCAGGCTGACGGCCATCTCGCCACCGGAACCGGGAAGAAGGGGCGCCTCGCCGTCGAGCTCAGCCACCGCGACCTCGCCATCCTGGAAGCCTTCCAGCGGCTGACGCCCTACCGAACCACCATCCGCGAACGCACCCGGACCACCAACTTCGCGGCATCCCACCGCTCCGCGATATGGACACTCTGCTCACTGGAAGCCCGCACCCTGCTGGAGTCGCTCGGCCTCCCGCCCGGCCGGAAGTCGGACCGCGTAGCCCCTCCCCGGGTGCCCTTCTCCCAGCCCGACTACCTCCGGGGCATCATCGACGCGGACGGATCGGTCGGGTTCACCGCCACCGGACTGCCCTTCGTCTCCCTGACCACCGCCAGTACCGCGATCGCCACCTTCCTCCGCGACTACACGGAGCGCGTCTTCGGCATCCCACGGACCGCCAAGCGCAACGCCAGGGACGGCGTCTACAACCTGATGTACATGCGCGAGGCAGGCGTGACACTGGCACAGCACCTGTACCCCGCCGACGCTCTGGCCCTGGAGCGCAAGAAGGCAGCCGCGGCGGAAGTGAGCGCCTGGGTCAGGCCGCCCGAGATGAAAAGGGCCGGGCCCCGGCGCCGCTGGAATCCGGCCGAGGACCACGTGCTCCTCTCCTCGCCCACAGTGGCCGACGCGGCAGCACTACTGCAGCGATCCGTGAGTTCATGCCTCAACCGGCGCCACAGGCTCAGGCCGGGAACCCGTGCCCCGCGAAGGTGAGAGCCGGCGGGCACGGGCGGGCGTTCAGCCCGCCGTCGCGCCCTTGCCGTAATGGACGTCCGGCATCACGGCCAGGCCCTTGATCCAGGGCAGCGTGGAGACATTGCGGAGCTGCTCCATCGCCACCCCCTCGACCGTCGCCGGGTCGGCCCACATCCGGATCGGAACCCGCTCCCCCGGCACCTCTGCGTACGACATACTTCCCCGATTCCCCCGATAAGCTCCGAAAATCAATGAATCGCAAAACCGGCGCCAATACCCGCGAAAGACCCAGCGGACCGGCACCCACGGCAGTGCGTGCGATAGACATTGTGTCCATCGGCCGCCTTCGCGCGGCAACCGCTTTTCCGCTCGAAGGGAGTCTGGGACCGTGCAGCGAAAGGCGTGCGCCCCCCGCCGCGAGGCAAGCCCGGCCGGTGGGGCACGCGGGGCCCGTACCCCCATGCCCATGGCGTACGCCACCGCTCTCGCGGCGGCGCTCCTCTCGGTCCTGGTGGCCGGCTGCACCGGGGACTCCGGCGACGAGGGAGAGGCCACGGACGCCAAGGGCACCGCGCCCGCCGCCCAGCCGGGGAAGTACCGCACCCTGCTCGAACCCTGCGGCTCCATCGGGCGCTCCACGCTCAAGGAACTGCTCCCCGGTGCGGTCGATCTCCCCGACGAGCAGCAGCAGAAGATCCTCAGAGGCACCCCGACCAGCACCTTCGACACCGATCGCCGGGTCGGCTGCGGCTGGCGGGCCACCGCCCCGGACGCCTCGCACACCCTCTCGCTCGACTTCGAGCGCGTGGTGTCGTACGACCCGGCCGTCAGCGACAGCGACCGCGCCCAGGAGGTCTTCGCCAAGAAGCAGAGCGCCGCCTCGCTCCCCGTCACCACTCCCTCACCGGGAGCGGAGGGGTCGCGGGAGCCCGGGGAGCCGGGGGCGCAGTCGTCGCAGGGCGCGCCGGCCCCGGGCACGGACACAGCCACGGACACGGACACGGGCGGATCGCCGGGCGCCACCGACGGCGGCGGCAGCCCGGGGACCGGCACCGGAGGCGACGCGGACGACCTGGCGCCGCGCATCCTCGACGATCTCGGGGACGCGGCCTTCCTCAACGACGAGCTCAGCTCCGCGGGCGCCGGCTCCACCGCCCGCAGCCGCACCGTGAGCGTGGCGTTCCGCACATCGAACGTCATCGTCACCGTCGTCTACACCGAGCAGGCCGGCCGCGTCACCACGGTCCCGGACAGCAAGGAACTCCAGGACAAGGCCCGCGGCCTGGCCGGGAGCCTGGCCGGAAAGTTCGGCGGCTGACCGCTCCCCGGGGTGCCCGGACCACCGGCTCCCGCCCCGGGGAGTGCTCCACTCGCGCGCCGGGTCCGCGTACCGTGGCCGTGTTCCAGCCCCGGCCGGAGACCGTACGACCAACGAAACCGAAGGAACCATGCACCGAACAGCCCCGCGACTCGCCCGCATACTCGCCTGCGCAGCCGTCCCGGTGATGCTTGTCGTCGCCGGCTGCTCGTCGGACTCGGGCGGCGACTCCGACAAGTCCAGCTCCTCCGGTGACACGGGCGGCGGCGGCAAGGACTCGGCCTCCGCCTCGGCCGCGCCCGAGGTGAAGAAGTCCCCGACCGTGGAGCCCGCGAAGTTCGCGAAGCTGCCGGACGCCTGCAAGTCGATCCCGTCGAAGACGGTCAAGGACCTGGTCCCGTCGGTCAAGTCCGCCTCGGGCACCCCGAGCAAGTCCTCGGACACCATGACCCGCGCCGGCTGCTCCTGGAACGGTCTGGACGACAACGGCGTCAAGGGCTCGCAGTACCGGTGGCTGGATGTCTCCTTCCTCCGTTACGAATCGGACAAGGCGCTGGCGGTCAGCGCCGCCAAGCGCGCCGAGGACAGCTTCGCCAAGGAACTCGCCAAGGCCCAGGCGACCTCCGGGGCGAAGGAGGTCAAGACCGCGGCCGTGAGCGGGGTCGGCCAGCGCGCGTCCGCCGTGACCTATGAACTCCGCAAGACCGGCGAGGACTTCTCGTACGTGACGGTGGTGGCGCGGGTCGAGAACACGGTCTTCACGCTGACCTACAACGGCACCGGTTACGCGGGAGCGAAGCCCCCGGCCGTCTCCGGTCTGTCGAAGGACGCCGCCGGCGCCGCCAAGGCGGTGGCCTCTTCGGTGACCGCAGCCAACAAGTGACCCCCGTCGGCGAGTAGCCTGCCCCTGGCCGAAAAGGAACGAACACGCGTTCAGCCGTCAGGGGAGGGGGTCGCGGGTGGCCGCGATGCAGCTGACACGGACCCACCGGATACTCATCTCGGTCGTGGTCACCGGCGCGGTGGTCATCGCCGGGATCGGTTTCGCCGGTTCGTACGCCGCCGTGCGCGATCTCGCCGAGCGCAAGGGCTTCGGCGATTTCGCGGTGGTCTTCCCCATCGGCATCGACGCGGGCATCTGTGTGCTGCTCGCCCTCGATCTGCTGCTGACGTGGATGCGCATCCCGTTCCCGATGCTGCGTCAGACGGCGTGGCTGCTCACGATCGCCACGATCGCCTTCAACGGCGCCGCGTCCTGGCCCGATCCGCTGGGTGTGGGGATGCACGCGGTGATCCCGGTGCTGTTCGTGGTCTCGGTGGAGGCGGCGCGGCACGCGGTGGGCCGGATCGCGGACATCACGGCCGACAAGCACATGGAGGGTGTGCGGCTGACGCGCTGGCTGCTGTCCCCGGTGCCGACCTTCAAGCTGTGGCGGCGGATGAAGCTCTGGGAGCTGCGCAGCTATGAGCAGGTGATCAAGCTGGAGCAGGACCGGCTGATCTATCAGGCGAGGCTTCAGGCCCGGTACGGACGGGCGTGGCGGCGGAAGGCTCCGGTGGAGTCGCTGATGCCGCTGCGGCTGGCGAAGTACGGGGTGCCGCTGGCGGAGACGGCCGCCGCGGGGCTCGCGGCGGCGGGGGTGGAGCCGATGCTGCTGCCGCCCGCCCCGCCGCAGCCGGAGCTGGAGCCCCAGCGCGCGTACCGGGACCCCGAGGAGGGGCCGGTGCGGCTGCACAAGGCGGAGGGGCCGCGGGGGGCTCAGGAGGCGCGGGGATCTCAGGAGGCCGGGGAGGCGCCGGAGCCGTCCGGGGCCGAGCGGTCCGGCCGGCCGCAGCTTCCCCCGGCGCGGGAGCGGCGGCGAAGTGCCTGGCCGGAGGAGGAGTGGCCGCAGGAGCACGAGGAGTTCCGGTACGACCAGGAGTACCAGGAGTACGTGGACCAGCCCGCGCGGCAGCCCCGCTCGGAGGGGAGCCCGTGGTTCGCGGCGCAGGTGCACCCGGACGAGTACGAGGGCGGCTACGACCCCTCGTACACCGATGACCGGCGGCCGGACGACCGGCGGGAGCGGGAACAGGAACCGGAATCGGAACCGGAATCGGAGCGGGAGCGGGAGCACGGCCCCGTACGGGTCCCCACCGGGACGGGCGATCGCACCCGCGACCTCACCGACCCCGCGCTGCGCCCGGAACCGGCGCGGGTACCCGCCCCCGCCGCCGCCCCCGAGCACTCCGCCCAGGACGAACGGGAGTTCTACGAGACCGTCTACCCGGTCTTCGTCTCGCTCGCGCACGAACTCGGCGACTACCCCAAGGCCGAGCATCTCGACATACATCTCGCGGACGCCCACGGCATCACCCATCCGCACAGCCTGGCGCTGCTGCGGCAGGCGATGCCCGCCTTCAGGGAGCGCTTCCAGGCGGAGCTGGAGCAGGAGCACATCGCCTGAGACCACGGGCGCCCGCCGGGGTCAGGCCCGGGCGCGCCTGCGCGCCGCTTCACCGGCGTACGCCACCAGCAGCCCCGCCGCCGTGATCGCGAGGTAGCCGGCGGTGGGCACGTCCCACCATCGCTCCAGCATCCCCCAGGGGCCGTCGCCGAGGAGCCGGCCGCCCGCGCCGAGGGCGCCCTGGATCGCGGTGACCCAGCCGGCGGTCAGAGTGATGTCGTTCCTCATGGGTCCACGGTCTCCCGCGCCCGGCCCGGTCGCGTCGTGCTCTGGTCGTACCCGGCGGTAGGCCGAAGGATGCAGTTCCCGGGGGCTCGGGGTTCCCGGGCGGTGTGCGGGACCCGCCGGTCCTGTGGCGCTCACGGACCGGGTGTCCGGAATCCTGTTTACTGTCCGGGCTGGGAGGTTCTCATGGACGACCAACTCGCCGAGCGCATCCGACTCTTCCGCGAGGACGGCCGGATTCGGCCCGAGGTGGCCGATTTCGTCAGCGCCGAGCTGAGGGCGCTCGCGGACGAGGGCAGAACCGTCACGGAGGCGACGGCGGGCATGCTGACGAGCCATCTGATGATGGCTCTCACCCGGCTGCTGGACGGGGTCCCGGCCGAGCCCGCGCCCGGCGGCGAGCGGCTGGCGGCGGAGCTGGCCGGCCATCCGGAGGCGCTGGCCCGGGCCCGTACGGTCGCCGCCCGCGCCGGGCGGGAACTCGGCGCCGCTCTGACCGAGACCGAGATCGTCTTCCTCGGGCTCCATCTGGCCGTGCTCGCCCGGCAGCCCACCGTCTGACCCGACCCACCCGACCTACCCGACCCACCCGGCACCAAAGGCATCAGCGGCATCACAACGGGACCAAGGAGAGCCGGCCATGAGAATCCTCACCGGTGGAATCGGCAAGGACGAGACCGCGGCCGCGGTCCGGGCGCTCGCGCTCGATGGCATCGATGTCACCGTCTCCAGCGATCTGGACGCGGCGGCGAAGCTCCGCGCGGGCGGGGCGGACTACTACCTGGGCACCTGTCACACCGGCGCCGGCGCCTCCCTCGGGCTGCTCGTCGGGCTGCTGGGCCGGGGCGCCTGCCACACCTTCGGACGCTCCGTGCCCTCGGAGGAGGAGGTCAACGCCCTGCTCGCGGGCGGTACGAAGGTGTTCGGCTTCTCGGTCGACCGGATCGGCGCGGTCGCCCCCACCGTGGCCCGCGCCATCGCCGCCCGCGCCTGACCGGACAAGGCCCACGGCCCACGGCACGCGGCCCGGGCCCACGGCACGCAGCACACGCAGCACACGCAGCACGCGGCACGCAGCACGCAGCACCAAGAGACAGAAGGCAGAAGGCAGGACGCAGGACGCAGCAGACCGGCGACACCTCCCGGGCACGAAGGAGTGACCCCGTGACCACGACTCTTCTCGCCGCCGCCCGCCCCGCTCTCGACTTCACCCCGGCCCAGCAGCTCACCGTGATCGCCCTCTGCGCGCTGACGGCGCTCGTCTCGCATCTGGCCGTCGCGGTCTTCAACGACGGGGTGCGCCCCTTCCTGCTCGACTTCGTCCAGGGCCGGGCCACCCGGGCCGCCACCACCGCGGTCGCCTTCGGCCTCTCCGCCGGCTTCGTCTTCGGTCTGGGCGCGCCCCTGGCCCTCTCCACCGGAGTGCTCAACCCCTGGCTGCTCTTCCTCCCCACCGATGTGCTGGGTCTGCTCGCGCCGCGGAAGTGGCTCGCGCCGCTTCTGGGCGGTGCGTGGGGCGCGGTGGTCGTCTTCGGTCTCCGGGGCGCGAACGAGCTGGCGCACGATCTGCCCGTCGACTTCCTCACGGCGATGCAGCAGATGTCGACGCCGATCCTCTTCCTCTTCGCGCTCTTCCCGGTGCTGGCCGTCACCCAGCAGTTCGGGCGGCGGTGGGGCGGGTTCGCGGCCGTTCTCGAACTCGCGCTGACCGTGCTGACCATGAAGGTCTGGCCGCACATGTTCGCCGGGGCGCTCGCGATGGCCGCCGGGGTGCTGCTGCTGATCGCCTTGGCGCTGGCCCGGGACCTCGCCCGGCGGCGCGCCGGGCGGACGGGGGACGAGGTGAGCGCCGGTGAGGATCTGACGGCCTCTCTCTTCGGCGCCGGAGCGGCCCGGCTGCGGCGGTATCTGCCGCTCTTCGCGCTGCTGGGCGCGGGGGTCGCGGTGCTGGCGCAGAGCGGGGTGTTCGGGGGCGGTGAGGCGACCGGTTTCCTGATCGCCGACGGTGAGCGCACGGAGGCCGCGCAGGTCGATTTCTACCGTGCCTTCGGATTTCTGCCGCTGATCGCGACGACGGCGCTCGCCTCGGGGGCGTACGGCATCGTGGGGTTCACCTTCGTCTATCCGATCGGCTATCTGATGCCGAACCCGGTGCTCGCGGCGCTCGCGGGTGCCGCCGTCCTCGTGGTGGAGGTGCTGGCCCTGTCGTCCGTGGGGCGGGTTCTGGGGCGGCTGCCCACGGTCCGTGACGCGTCGGAGTATCTGCGCGGCGCGATCACGGACACCCTTCAGCTCGCGATTCTCTTCGGTTCGCTGCTGGCGGCCGACACCATGGGCGGCGGGCTGGGCATTCTCGTCGTCGGCGGGCTCTATCTGCTCAATGAGGCGATGGGGCGGCCCGTGGTGCGGATGGCGGCGGCGCCGGCGGCGGTGATCGCGGGCGGGGTGCTGCTCAATGTCCTGTACTGGCTGGGGCTGTTCACCCCGGTCGCCGGATGAGTCCGGGAGACGCCATGGGCACCGTGCGCACCGTCACCGGCCCGCTGCCGCCGCACGCGCTGCGGGGGCCGGTCCTCGCCCATGAGCATCTCGTCCTCGATCTGGACCGTACGGGGGAGGGCGCGGCGGTTCTCGGCCGCCGCCACGCCCCGGCCGTCGCCGCCGAACTGGCGGATCTCCGCGAGAGCTTCGGTCTCGGGCTGGTCGTGGAGATGACCTGCCGGGGCATGGGGCGCGACGCGCCCGCGCTGGCCCGGCTGTCCCGTGCGTCGGGGGTGGCCGTGGTGGCCGCGACCGGCTGGTACTACGAGTCCTTCCACACACCCGACATCGCCCGCGGCAGTGTCGAGCGGCTGACGGATGTCCTGGTGCGGGAGATCGTGGAGGGCATCGGCACCACGGGCATCCGTCCGGGGGTGATCGGCGAGGTCGGCAGTCACGGGGAGCGGCCCAGCGAGCCGGAGGCGCGGGTGCTGCGGGCCGCCGCCCGTGCCGCGCTCGCCACCGGGCTCGCGGTGGCCACCCATGCGCGGCTGGGCCGGGGCGGGGCCGCCCAGCTCGCGCTGCTCACCGGGGAGGGGCTGCCGCCGGAGCGTGCCGCGATCGGCCATCAGGATCTGCTGGACGACCCGGGGGCGCACCGGGAGCTGGCGGCGGCGGGTGCGTACATCGCCTTCGACACCGTCGGCAAGGAGAACTACCGGAGCGACGCCACCCGGCTGCGGCTGCTGCTCGCGCTGCTGGAGGCGGGTCACGCGGACCGGGCGCTGCTGAGCGGGGACATCTCGCGGCACCGCTATCTGCGGTCGGAGGGCGGGCAGGGGTACGGGCATCTCTTCCGGGGGTTCCTGCCGGGGCTGCGGGCGGCGGGGGTGGAGGAGGGGCTGATCGATCTGATGACCCGGCGCAATCCGCTGCGCTTTCTGACCGGGACGGACCCGGGGCCGCCCGGACCCGTCCCCTACCCCTACCCCTACCCCGGGTCCGGGTCCGGGTCCGGGGCCGTCCCGTCCACCGCCACCGAGCAGGAGCCCTGATGTCCGTGCCCGCCCCTGAGCCCGAGCCCGCCCCTGAGCCCGTGCCCGTCGTGCTGCCCCGTACGTTTCCGCTGCCCGCACTGGAGGTCGAGGACGCGATCGCGGTCCAGTTCCGGCTGCTGGAGTGCACGGCCGCGCACTTCCGGGGCGAGGAGCTGTTCACCGCCGACGCGGGGGTGGTGCCGGGCCCGGGGCGGCCCCGGGCCACCGCCCGGGTGGAGTCGGTCCTCGCGGACTTCTTCGGCGCGGGGGACGCGGCCCTGGTCCAGGGCGCGGGGACGGGGGCGGTGCGCGCCGCCCTGGACACGCTGCACGCCCTGCCGGGTGCGGGCGCACCGCCCCGGCTGCTGATCCACAGCGCTCCGGCCTACCGCACGACGGCCACCACGCTGCGGGGGATGGCCGTGGAGCGGGCCGAGGCCGACTTCAACGATCCGGCGGCCGTGCGCACGGCTCTGGCCCGCTCCGGGGCCCGCTGGGCGTTTCTCCAGCACAGCCGGCAGCGGCTGGCGGACTCCTACGATCTCGCCGGGGTGCTCGCGCTCTGCGCGGAGGCGGGGGTGCGCACGATCGTGGACGACAACTACGCGGCGCTGCGGGTGCCGGCGTGCGGGGTGCAGCTCGGCGCGGACGCGTCGGCGTTCTCCCTGTTCAAGCTGCACGGTCCGGAGGGGGTCGGGGTGGTGGTGGGCGCGCCGGATCTGGTGGGGCGGGTGCGTGCGGACAACTACTCGGGCGGCGGGCAGGTGCAGGGCCATCAGGCGCTGGAGGTGCTGCGGGCGCTGACGCACGTGCCGGTGATGTGGGCGATCCAGTCCCGGGTCACGCGGGAGGTCGCGGACCGGCTGGATGCCGGGGAGGTGGCGGGGGTGGCCCAGGCCAGGGTCGCCAACGCGCAGGACCGCTGTGTGCTGGTACGGCTGGACCGGCCCGTGGCCCGCCGGCTGCCGGCGGTCGCGGCGGGTCTCGGGGCGGCGCCCTGGCCGGTGGGGGCGGGCTCCCGGTACGAGATCGCCCCGCTGGTGTACCGGCTGTCGGCCTCGGCGCTGGCGGACGCTCCGGAGCTGGCCGACTGGACCGTCCGGGTCAACCCCATGCGCGCGGGCGCCGATCTGGTGGTGGGTCTCCTCGGCCGTGCGATCGGCGCCCTGTACGGCTCCGGGGACTGAACGTTTCTCTTCCAGGGAGTGCACCCGTGTTCCTCGACACCGTCCTCGCCCGCAATCCCGCCCTGGTGGAGGCGGCGACCGCGCTGCACCGGCGGGGCGCCATCCCGCCCGACACCTATGTGGTGGATCTCGACGCCGTGGAGTCGAACGCGGCGCTGCTGGCGGCGGAGGCGGACCGGCTGGGACTCGCGCTCTGGTTCGTCGTCAAACAGCTCGGCCGCAATCCGGAGGTGATCCGGGCGGTCGCCCGGCACATCCCCCGGTACGCGGCGACGGACGCGGCCGAGGCCCGTGTCCTCAACGCGGCGGGGGCCCGGCCGGGCAATCTCGGGCACCTGGTGCAGATCCCGCGCCGGGCGCTGCCGGAGCTGCTCGCGCGGCGGCCGTCGGCGGTGACGGTGTACGACCCGGGGAACGCCCGCGCGGTCGCGGAGGCGGCGCGGGGGCTGGGGTTCGTCCAGGACGTGCTGGTACGTCTCGACGGGGGCGAGGGGAGCGGCTATCCGGGCCAGGAGGGGGGTGTGCCGCTCTCCGCGCTGGCGGGGTTCGCCGAGCGGGCGGGGCGGCTGCGGGGCATCAGGATCGCGGGGGTCACCGCGTTCCCGTGTCTGCTCTGCGACCCGGCGACGGGGGTTCCGCGGCCGACGCCGCTGCTGGGGCTGGCGGTGGCGGGGCGGGAGGTGCTGCGCGGGCTGGGCCACCGCGATCTGCTGCTGAGCGCGCCCAGTGCGAACTGTGTGGCCTCGCTGCCGCTGCTGGCGTCGGCGGGCGCGACCCACGCGGAGCCGGGGCACGCCCTGACGGGGACGACTCCGCTGCACGCGGTGGACGCGGGGCAGCCGGAGAAGCCGGCGTATGTGTATGTGACGGAGGTGTCGCACATCCTCGCGGACGGGCGGCCGGCGGTGTTCGGCGGGGGGTTCTACGCGCGGGGGCGGGTGGGGAGTGCGGTGCTGCCCCGGGCGGGGGTGCGGCTGAGGGTGGGGGAGGCTCCGGCGGGGGTGATCGACTACTACCGGGTGCTGGAGGGGGACGGGGGGAGGGTGCGGGTGGGGGACACGGCGGTGCTGGCCTTCCGGGCCCAGTTCTTCGTCACCCGCTCAACGGTGGCGGTACTCTCCCCCACCCGCCGCCACCTCTCCCTCCACACTCCCCAGGGCCTCCCCCTCCCGCCCCTCACCTGACCCTCATCCCGGGCCCCCGGGCCGAACGAACCCGCCAACCCCAGCCCGTCCGGCGCTTGAGGACGGACCCCGCACCCCGGGACCCCGGGCCGAACGAACCCGCCAAACCCAGCCCGTCCGGCGCTTGAGGACGGACCCCGCACCCCGGGACCCCGGGCCGAAGCTCAGACCGTCAGCAGACGGCGAACCCGGTCCGCCCCCACCGCCAGCAGCAGCGTCGGAAGCCGCGGCCCCGTCTCCCGCGTCACCAGCAGCCGGTACAGCAGCGCGAAGAACGTCCGCTGCGCCACCTTCAGCTCCGGCGTCGGCCTGGCGTCCGCCTCCAGCCCCGCCATCACCTTCGGCACCCCGTACACCAGCGTCGTCAGCCCATCCAGCGACCAGTGCGACTCCAGCCCCTCCAGCAGCAGCCGCAGCGACGCGCGCCCCTCCTCGTCGAGGGACTCCAGCAGCTCCTTGTCCGGCTCGTCGCGCACGATGGTGCGCGCCTCCGCCGGGACCTGGGTGCTGATCCAGTTCTCGGCGCGGTCCAGCCTCGGACGCACCTCCGCCAGCGAGGAGAGCGGGTTCGCCGGGTCCAGCTCGCTGAGGATGCGGACGGTCTGCTCGTCGTGCCCGGCGGTGATGTCCACGACGGACGCCAGCGTCCGGTACGGCAGCGGCCTGGGCGTGCCCGGCAGCTCCCCCTCGGCGGTGCGCACGGCACGGGAGTGCGCGGCGGCGTCCGCCGGCAGCGCCGACCCGTCCGCGACCTTCGCCTCCAGCTTGTCCCACTCGTCGTACAGCCGCTGGATCTCCTGGTCGAAGGCGATCTTGAACGACTGGTTCGGCCGCCGGCGCGCGTACAGCCACCGCAGCAGCGGCGCCTCCATGATCTTGAGGGCGTCGGCCGGGGTGGGCACCCCGCCCTTGGAGGAGGACATCTTCGCCATCCCGCTGATCCCGACGAAGGCGTACATCGGCCCGATCGGCTGCTTCCCGCCGAAGATCCCGACGATCTCCCCACCGACCTGGAACGACGACCCGGGCGACGAGTGGTCCACCCCGCTCGGCTCGAAGACGACCCCTTCGTACGCCCAGCGCATCGGCCAGTCGACCTTCCACACCAGCTTCCCGCGGTTGAACTCGGAGAGCCGCACCGTCTCCGAGAACCCGCACGCCGCGCAGGTGTACGTCAGCTCGGTGGTGTCGTCGTCGTACGCCGTGACGGTGGTGAGGTCCTTGTCGCAGCCGCCGCAGTACGGCTTGTACGGGAAGTATCCGGCGGAGCCGGTCCCGTCGTCCTCGCCGGCCGCGCCGGAGCCCTCGGCGGCCTCCAGCTCGGCCGCGTCGACCGGCTTCTGCGACTTCTTCGGCGGGGCCTTCCTGGTGCGGTACTGCGCGAGGACCGCGTCGATGTCGCCCCGGTGCCGCATCGCGTGCAGCACCTGCTCGCGGTAGACGCCGGAGGTGTACTGCGCGGTCTGGCTGATGCCGTCGAACTCCACCCCCAGCTCCGCCAGGGACGCCACCATCGCGGCCTTGAAGTGCTCGGCCCAGTTGGGGTGCGCGGAGCCCCGGGGTGCGGGCACCGAGGTCAGGGGGCGGCCGATGTACTCGGCCCAGCTCTCGTCCACGCCCTCGACGCCGGCGGGGACCTTGCGGTAGCGGTCGTAGTCGTCCCAGGAGATCAGATGGCGGACCCGGTGTCCGCGCCGCCGCACCTCGTCGGCGACCAGGTGCGGGGTCATCACCTCGCGGAGGTTGCCCAGGTGGATCGGGCCGGAGGGGGAGAGACCGGACGCGACGACGATCTCCGGGGCGCCGGCCGCGGAGGGTGCCGAGTGTTTCGCCCCGGGCGCACGCCGTTCCGATTCCGCAATGACCTCGTCCGCGAAACGGGAGACCCAGTCGGTCTCGGTGCTGCTCTGAGCCACGGTCGGCACGTCCTTCTTTCTGGTATCCGGATGCACTCATTCTCCCAGACGGAACGACCCGCTCCGGGGTTGTCCACAAACGGGGAGATCGAGCCTGCTCGCCCATGGGACACTTGACAACCGATATAGACCTCTACCCAGGAACGGAAGCTCATGGCCTCGGTCCCTTCCCTCGCCTCGCATGTGCAGCAGCGCCTCGCGGACGCCCTCTCGGCAGCCCTGCCGGAGGCCGGCTCCGCCGACCCGCTGCTGCGACGCAGCGACCGGGCCGACTTCCAGGCGAACGGCATCCTGGCGCTCGCGAAGAAGGCCAAGGCCAATCCGCGCGAGCTGGCGGACCGGGTGGTGGGCGCGGTCGACTCCGGCGAGCTGCTCCAGGAGATCGAGGTCTCGGGCCCCGGCTTCCTGAACATCACCCTCACCGACCGGGCGATCATCCGCACGCTCGCCGAGCGGTACGCGGACGACCGCCTCGGCGTCCCGCTCAGCGAGCACCCGGGCACCACCGTGATCGACTACGCCCAGCCGAATGTGGCCAAGGAGATGCATGTCGGCCATCTCCGGTCGGCGGTGATCGGCGCGGCGATGGTGGAGATCCTGGAGTTCACCGGCGAGAGGGTGATCCGGCGGCACCACATCGGCGACTGGGGCACGCAGTACGGCATGCTCATCCAGTATCTGATCGAGCACCCCCACGAGCTGGACCACGACCAGGACGGCGAGGTCTCCGGCGAGGAGGCGATGTCCTCGCTGGACCGGATCTACAAGGCGTCCCGCGCGGTCTTCGACTCCGACGAGGAGTTCAAGGCGCGCGCGCGGGACCGGGTGGTCGCCCTCCAGTCGGGCGACCCGGAGACCCGGGCCCTGTGGCAGCGGTTCGTGGACGAGTCGAAGATCTACTTCTACTCGGTCTTCGACAAGCTCGACATGGAGATCCACGACCCGGACATCGTCGGCGAGTCCGCCTACAACGACATGCTGGACGAGACCTGCCGGCTCCTGGAGGAGTCGGGTGTCGCGGTCCGCTCCGAGGGCGCGCTCTGTGTCTTCTTCGACGACGTCAAGGGCCCGGACGGCAACCCGACCCCGCTGATCGTGCGCAAGTCCAACGGCGGCTACGGCTACGCGGCCACCGACCTCTCGGCGATCCGGGACCGGGTGGGGAGCCTCGGCGCGGACACCCTGCTCTATGTGGTGGACGCCCGGCAGTCGCTGCACTTCAAGATGGTCTTCGAGACCGCCCGCCGGGCCGGCTGGCTGAACGACGAGATCGAGGCCGCCCAGCTGGCGTTCGGCACGGTCCTGGGCGCGGACGGCAAGCCGTTCAAGACCCGGGCCGGTGAGACGGTCCGGCTGGTGGACCTGCTGGACGAGGCGGTGCAGCACGCCACCGGCGTCGTCCGTGAGAAGGACGGCAACCGGGGCGAGCTGACCGAGGCGGAGATCGTCGAGCGCGGCGAGCAGGTCGGCATCGGCGCGATCAAGTACGCCGACCTGTCGACCTCGGCGACCCGGGACTACCGCTTCGACCTGGAGCAGATGGTCGCGCTCAACGGCGACACCTCGGTCTACCTCCAGTACGCGTACGCCCGTATCCAGTCGATCAAGCGCAAGGCGGGCGACACCAGCCCGGCCGCCCACCCGGAGCTGCCGCTCGCCCCGGCCGAGCGGGCGCTCGCGCTCCATCTGGACCAGTTCGGCGAGACGGTCGCGGAGGTGGCGGCGGCCCGCGAGCCGCACAAGCTGGCCGCGTACCTCTACCAGCTGGCCTCGCATCTGACGAAGTTCTACGACCAGTGCCAGGTCCTCAGCCCGGAGAACCCGGCGGAGGTCGTGGAGAACCGGCTGTTCCTGATCGATCTGACGGCGCGCACCCTGCACCGGGGCATGGCGCTGCTGGGCATCCGCACCCCCGAGCGCCTCTGACCGCTCGCGCGCGGACGGCGGGGGCTCCTCGGCGCGGACGGCGGGGCTCCTCCTCGGCGGCCTCGCCGCCGAAGTCCGATCCGGCCGCTCGCGCGCGGACGGCCGGGCGGTCCGCCACCCCGGTCCGTCACCCCGGGCACCCACACGGTTCCCCGCGGTGACGGTCCGGCCGCGCGCCCGCGCGGGCCGGCGCGCGGCCGGGTCCGCCGGGCCTCAGACCAGGGTGTGCGAGCTGCGCCCCGAGGCCGCGTCGATTTCCTGATGCGCCTTCTGGAGCATCTGTGAAGCGATGTCCATGAGCGCCCGCGCGCCCGCGATCTCCTCTCCGACCCTGAGCTGTTCCGAGTCCGACGGGTGACGCCGCGCGTTCCCGTGGCCGCGGATCTCGGTCCCGTCCGCGAGCCTCACCAGGGCGGCGGCCCGGGTCCGCTCGCCCTCCTCGCGGAATTCCATCTCGACATGCCATCCGACGAGTGTCTGCATGGCGGATCACCTCCGGCGGTACGTCTCCAGGGTGCGCCCGCGGCCGTGAGATCACCACTTTCCGCGGCGAGGGCACCACCGGTCACCCCCTTCTCCCGGGCAACACCCCCCGGCGAAAGGTGGGTTGTGAACACACATTCACATTGGTCTATACCTTGACGGAGGACCGTCAAGGCGCTTCAGTGTGGGTACCACCCCCACCATCACGGCGCACCGGGAACACCAGGCCCCCAACCAGGCCCCGGTACGGCCGTTGACGCACGAAGGAGAGAACTCGTGCTGAAGCAGCGCATCAAGTCGGTGCTGGTCGCCGTGCTCGCGGCGGCCGGTCTCGCGACCGCGAGCCTGATCCCCACGGCATCCCCCGCGGCGGCCGACGAGTGCACCACGGCACCCAACTGGCAGCAGGGCACCAACTATGTGCCGGGCAACGTTGTCAAGTACCGCGACGGCAAGTACTACATCGCCGAGCACGCGAACCCCGGCTACGACCCGACCGTCAGCACCTGGTTCTGGAACCCCCACACCTGTAGCGGCGGACAGCAGCCGAACCCGAACCCCACGGGTTTCGTGGTGAGCGAGGCCCAGTTCAACCAGATGTTCCCCAGCCGGAATTCGTTCTACACGTACAAGGGCCTGACGGACGCCATGAGCGCGTTCCCGGCTTTCGCGAAGACCGGCAGCGAGACGGTGAAGCGCCAGGAGGCCGCGGCCTTCCTCGCCAACGTCAGCCATGAGACCGGCGGGCTGGTCCATGTGGTCGAGCAGAACACCGCGAACTACTCGCACTACTGCGACCGCAGCCAGCCCTACGGCTGCCCCGCGGGCCAGTCCGCGTACTACGGCCGCGGCCCGATCCAGCTCAGCTGGAACTTCAACTACAAGGCGGCCGGCGACTTCCTCGGCATCGACCTGCTGAACAACCCCTCGCGCGTCCAGAACGAGTCGGCCGTGGCCTGGAAGACGGGCCTCTGGTACTGGAACACCCAGAGCGGGCCGGGCACGATGACCGGTCACGCGGCCATGGTGAACCAGTCGGGCTTCGGCCAGACGATCCGGGCCATCAACGGCACGCTGGAGTGCAACGGCGGCAACCCGGCCCAGGTCCAGAGCCGGGTGAACAAGTACACCCAGTTCACCCAGCTCCTGGGCGTGCCGACGGGCGCCAACCTCTCCTGCTGAGAGCGCGCGGAAGGGTCCGCCGGGAGCGGCCGGACTCCCCCACACCACTGCGGGCCGGGATGCCTTCCCCGGCCCGCAGTGCGTTGCCGGAGGCCATCCCGCAGGTCAACGCCCCTGCATATCAAGTGGGTTACTACGGAATCTCGCATTGGTCTATACCTTGACTCCACCCCTTGGGGGGCGCTTGGGTGTGCGTACACCCCGCCACGGCGTGCTCACGGTCATCTCTGTTCCCACCAGACCGGTCAGGCACGTCCGTTGACGCACGGAAGGCGTAGTCGTGCTCAGAGAACGTATGAAGTCATTGATGGTCGGCGTCGTCGCGGCCGGCTCCCTCGCGGCCACGGCGCTCATGCCGACCGCCTCGGCCTCCGCCGCCACCTCCCCGGTCGACGAGTGCGCCATCGCACCGACCTGGACCGCCGGCGCGAACTACCAGGCCAACGACATCGTCAAGTACACCGATGGCAAGGTCTATGTCGCCGAGCGCGACAACCCGGGCTACGACCCGGTCGCGAGCAGCTGGTACTGGAACCCGTACACCTGTGGCGGAAACGGGAACCCGAACCACAACAGCTTCGTGGTCACCGAGGCCCAGTTCAACCAGATGTTCCCCCGGCGGAACCCCTTCTACACGTACAAGGGCCTGACGGACGCCGTGAAGGCGTTCCCGAAGTTCGCCCACACCGGCACCGACACCATGCGCAAGCAGGAGGCCGCGGCCTTCCTCGCCAATGTCAGCCATGAGACCGGCGGCCTGTACTACATCAAGGAAATCAACGAGGCGAACTACCCGCACTACTGTGACCGCGACCAGCCCTACGGCTGCCCCGCGGGCCAGTCCGCGTACTACGGCCGCGGACCGATCCAGCTCAGCTGGAACTTCAACTACAAGGCGGCCGGCGACTTCCTCGGCATCGACCTGCTGAACGACCCGTGGAAGGTCGAGACCGACCCGGCGATCGCCATGATGACGGGCCTCTGGTACTGGAACACCCAGGACGGCCCCGGCCCGATCACCGGCCATGACTCGATGGTCAGCGGCGCCGGCTTCGGCCAGTCGATCCGCTCGATCAACGGCGCGATGGAGTGCAACGGCGGCAACCCCGCCCAGGTCCAGAGCCGTATCAACCGCTATAAGAACTTCACCCAGATCCTGGGTGTGCCGACCGGCGGGAACCTCTCCTGCTGACGCGGTGACGCATGGGAACGGGCCGGGGAGCAACAGCTCCCCGGCCCGTTCCGCGCTCCGGCGCTCCGGAGACGGCCGCACTCAGAGGGAGCGCGCCGCCTCGGTCGCCCAGTAGGTGAGGATCATTCCCGCGCCCGCCCGCTTGATCCCGGTGAGGGTCTCCAGGATCGCCTTGTCCCGGTCGATCCAGCCCTTCTCGGCCGCCGCCTCCACCATCGCGTACTCACCGCTGATCTGGTACGCGGCCACCGGCACCGACACCGATTCGGCGACCTTGGCGAGCACATCGAGATACGGCCCGGCGGGCTTCACCATCACGATGTCGGCGCCCTCCTCCAGGTCGAGGGCCAGCTCCCGCAGGGCCTCCCGGGCATTCGCCGGGTCCTGCTGGTACGTCTTGCGGTCCCCGGTGAGCGAGGAGCCCACCGCCTCCCGGAACGGCCCGTAGAAGGCGGAGGAGTACTTGACGGCGTACGCCAGGATCGCCACGTCCTCCTTGCCGATGGTGTCCAGCGCGTCCCGGACCACCCCTACCTGGCCGTCCATCATTCCGCTGGTGCCCACCATGTGGGCCCCGGCGTCCGCCTGGACCTGCGCCATCTCCGCGTACCGCTCCAGCGTGGCGTCGTTGTCGACCCGGCCGTCGGAGTCGAGGACCCCGCAGTGGCCGTGGTCGGTGTACTCGTCCAGACAGAGATCGGACATGATCACCAGATCGTCGCCGACCTCGGCGCGGACATCGCGGATGGCGACCTGGAGAATGCCGTCCGGGTCGGTACCGGCGGTGCCCAGGGCGTCCTTCTTCGCGTCCTCCGGGACCCCGTAGAGCATGATCCCCGCGACCCCGGCCTGCCGCGCCTCGACGGCGGCCTTCCGCAGGGTGTCGCGGGTGTGCTGGACGACACCGGGCATCGACCCGATCGGCACCGGCGCGCCGGCGCCCTCCCGTACGAACGCGGGGAGGATCAGATCGGCGGGGTGCAGCCGGGTCTCGGCGACCATGCGGCGGACGGCGGGGGTGGTCCGCAGGCGGCGGGGCCGGGCGCCCGGGAAGCTTCCATACACACTCATGGCTCCTACGCTACTCCCCGCCTCGGGGCTCCCGTGACCGGGCGGTCACCCCCGCGGTCACCCGGACAGGGCCCTTCGCAGATGGAGGGTGAGACCGATCTCGGAGACGTTCTTGGCCAGTTCGACATTGACCCAGGCGGCGATGTCGGCGAGCGTCTGCTCCCGCCCCCACGGCAGCCCGGCGGTCCGCTCGGTGGAGTCCAGCTCCTCGTCGCCGAGGGCGGCCAGCTCGGCCCGCCACCGCTCCTTCAGCTCCGTCAGCCACACCACGGCCCCCTCGGCGGTCCCCGGCCAGTCGATCTCCTCCCGGCCGGGCGCGCCGCCCTCGAAGCAGTGCCCGTGGGTGGTGGTCCACCAGTAGCCGATGTGCCAGGTGAGCCAGGCGATGGAGGTGGTGGGGACCGGGTCGGGCTCGGGCACCTGCCAGTCGGCGACCCACCGCCCGGCCTCCCCCCGCCGCACGGTCCACGCCTCGGGCGCGGGCTCCCAGAAACAGGCCGGATCGTCCAGGCCGGCGCGGTGGTGCTCGAAGAGGGACCAGACGAGATCGAGTTGCCGTACGAGAAGGGCGGCACGGGAGGAAGTCACCGCAGGAGGCTCCCACCGGCCACGACGGCCGGGCAACCGATTTCGACGGGGCCGGAGGGGGAGGGCTCGCGGGGCGGGGGGCGCGGGCACGTGCGGCGGGGCACGGGGCACGGACCACAGGCGCGGGCACACGGCCACGGGCACGAGCAGAGGCACGGGCGCAGGACCAGGACCACCCGCACCGGCACCGGCGACAGGCATGGGTTCATTGACCGGCACCGGCACCGGCACCGGCACTGGCACCGGCGGCAGGCGCGGGCACGGGTACAGGCCACGGGCACGGGCACGTGCAAACCGGCCCAGGCGACAGGCGTGGGCACAGGCACCGGCGCACCAGCACCGGCGGCAGCCGCGGGCACAGGCACAGACCCGAGCACAGGCGGCAGGCGCGCGGGCACCAGCACGGCCACAGGACACAGGCACGGCCACACAGGCACAGGCATGGGCGCAGGACCGGGACCCCCGCACCGGCACCAGCGACAGGCATGGGTTCATTGACCGGCACCGGCGGCAGGCGCGGACACGGGTACAGGGCACGGGCCCGGGCACCCGCACCGGCGGCAGGCACCGGGGTGCCGTCCCCCGTGCGGTCGCGCCGTCCCGTACGCCCGGGGAACGGCGGGACCGTACGCCCGGGGAACGGCGGGACCGTACGCCCGCCGCCGGACCGGATTCCCCGGAGGAAGCCCACCGGCCCGGCGGAGCCCGGTACCGAGCCGGTACCGACCCGGTCCCGGGCCGGCCGACGGCCCACCAACGCCTGACCGACGACCGATCGACGACCGATCGACGATCGATCGACAGCCGGGGGCCGAGGGCCCGACCACCAGCCGGCCACCCCGCGCGACCGCCACCACCCCCGCCGACCGCGCGCCAGCGCCACAAGGCGCGCCAAACGCCGAAAGACGGGCCGACGCCAAAAAGCAGGCCGACGCCAAAAGACGCGCCAACGCCAAAAGGCGGGCCGGGGATTATCTCCCCCGCCCGCCCTTCGCACCGCTGTGCCGCTCGCTCAGGTGGTCCGGCGCCGTCTGCCGCCCGGCCTGCGCTCCGAGGGCCGGAGCACATGCTCGCCCGCCTCCACCGCCACGGCCCTGCGGGCCGCGCCGAACTCCGCCAGCGCCTCGGCGAGCCGGTGCACCGACGGCTCGGGCGACAGCACGTCCACCCGCAGCCCGTGCTCCTCCGCCGTCTTGGCCGTCGCCGGCCCGATACACGCGATGACCGTCACGTTGTGCGGCTTCCCGGCGATGCCCACCAGGTTCCGCACGGTCGACGAGGAGGTGAAGAGCACGGCGTCGAAGCCGCCGCCCTTGATCGCCTCACGGGTCTCCGCCGGCGGGGGCGACGCCCGCACCGTCCGGTACGCGGTGACGTCGTCCACCTCCCAGCCCAGCTCGATGAGGCCGGCGACCAGCGTCTCGGTCGCGATGTCGGCTCTCGGCAGGAAGACGCGGTCGATCGGGTCGAAGACCGGGTCGTAGGGCGGCCAGTCCTCCAGCAGCCCCGCCGCCGACTGCTCGCCGCTCGGCACCAGATCGGGCTTCACACCGAAGTCGATCAGGGCGCGCGCGGTCTGCTCGCCCACCGCGGCGACCTTGATCCCCGCGAAGGCGCGGGCGTCGAGCCCGTACTCCTCGAACTTCTCCCGCACCGCCTTGACGGCGTTCACCGAGGTGAAGGCGATCCACTCGTACCGCCCGGTGACCAGGCCCTTGACCGCGCGCTCCATCTGCTGGGGCGTGCGCGGCGGCTCGACCGCGATGGTCGGGACCTCGTGCGGGACGGCACCGTAGGAGCGGAGCTGGTCGGAGAGCGACGCCGCCTGTTCCTTGGTCCGCGGCACCAGCACCCGCCAGCCGAAGAGCGGCTTGGACTCGAACCAGGCGAGCTGGTCGCGCTGGGCGGCGGAGCTGCGCTCCCCGACCACGGCTATGACCGGCCGGTGCCCGTCCGGAGCGGGCAGCACCTTCGCCTGCTTGAGGGTCTGGCCGATGGAGCCGAGCGTCGCGGTCCAGGTCCGCTGCCGGGTCGTCGTACCGCCGACGGTGACGGTCAGCGGGGTGTCGGGCTTGCGGCCCGCGGCCACCAGCTCGCCCGCAGCCGCCGCGACCGCGTCCAGCGTGGTCGAGACGACGACCGTGCCGTCGCTCGCGCCCACCTCGGTCCAGCAGCGCTCGCTGGCGGTACGGGCGTCCACGAACCGGACGTCCGTCCCCTGCGCGTCCCGCAGCGGGACACCGGCGTAGGCGGGCACGCCGACGGCGGTGGCGATCCCCGGCACGACCTCGAAGGGAATCCCCTCCGCGGCGCACGCGAGCATCTCCTGACCGGCGTCCGCGTCGAGACCCGGATCGCCGGTCACCGCACGGACGACCCGCTTGCCGCCCCGCGCGGCCTCCATGACAAGATTGACCGCATCCCTGAGTACGGGGATTCCGGCGGCTGTTGACGCATCGTCAGCAATCGTCGGCTCAGGCGTGCTGACGCTCGCCCGCGCATGGCCGCGCACCACGTCGAGCACATCCGGCTCGGCGATGAGTACGTCGGCTCCCGCGAGTGCCTCGACAGCGCGCAGTGTCAGCAGTCCGGGATCGCCGGGACCGGCGCCGAGGAAAGTGACGTGCCCGTGTGCCGAGAACGCCGAGGACGGGTGGGTGGTGGGGCTCAATGTGCTCGCTCCCCCATAAGACCGGCCGCACCCTTGGCGAGCATCTCGGACGCGAGTTCGCGACCGAGCGCGATGGCGTCGCCGTGCGACGTGGGTACGGGACCGGTGGTGGACAGCTGCACCAGCGTCGAGCCGTCGGTGGTGCCGACGACGCCGCGCAGGCGCATCTCAGTGACAGCCTCCTCCTCGCCCAACAGGTCGGCGAGCGCACCCACAGGTGCACTGCAGCCGGCCTCCAGGGCGGCGAGCAGGGATCGCTCGGCGGTCACGGCGACCCGGGTTCGCGGGTCGTCGAGTTCGCCGAGCACGGCGCCGAGGGCAGCGTTATCCGCAGCGCACTCGATCGCCAGTGCCCCCTGGCCGGGGGCGGGCAGGACGGAGTCGACCGACAGGAAGTCGGTCACCTCGCCGGCTCGTCCGATGCGGTTGAGCCCGGCGGCGGCGAGTACCACCGCGTCCAGCTCCCCGCTCCGCACGAATCCGATCCGGGTGTCGATATTGCCACGGATCGGGACGGTTTCTATCCGCGTGTGGTGCTCGCGGGCGTATGCGTTCAGCTGTGCCATGCGGCGCGGCGAGCCGGTGCCGACGCGCGCGCCCTCGGGCAGCTCCGCGAAGCGGAGCCCGTCCCGCGCCACCAGGACGTCCCGGGGGTCCTCGCGCGGCGGGACCGCCGCGAGGAGCAGCTCGTCGGGCTGGGTGGCGGGAAGGTCCTTCAGCGAGTGAACGGCGAAGTCCACCTCACCGCGCAGCAGTGCCTCCCGGAGCGCGGCCACGAACACGCCCGTGCCGCCGATCTGCGCGAGATGCTCACGGGAGGTGTCCCCGTACGTGGTGATCTCGACCAGCTCGACGGGGCGGCCGGTCAGCTCGCGCACCGCCCGCGCCACTTGGCCGGACTGGGCCAGGGCGAGCTTGCTGCGCCTGGTCCCGAGCCTCAGTGCCCTCTCGGTCATACTCGCCCTCGGTTCTTGACGTCGGCGTCATTCAGGTCGGCCCGGCTGACGGAGGCGACCGTCTCCGGGTCGAGGTCGAAGAGTGTCCGCAGCGCGTCGGCGTACCCGGCGCCGCCGGGCTCGCCCGCGAGCTGCTTCACCCGCACGGTGGGCGCGTGCAGGAGCTTGTCAACCACCCGGCGGACGGTACGGCCGATCTCGGCGCGCTCCTTCTCGTCCAGGGCGGGCAGCCGCCCCTCAAGCCGGGCGATCTCACCGGCGACGACATCGGCGGCCATGGCGCGCAGGGCGACCACGGTCGGGGTGATGTGCGCGGCGCGCTGGGCGGCGCCGAAGGCGGCGACCTCGTCGGAGACGATGGTGCGGACCTGGTCCACGTCGGCGGCCATGGGCGCGTCGGCGGAGGCGTCGGCGAGCGACTCGATGTCGACGAGCCGGACGCCGGGGATGCCGTGGGCGGCGTGGTCGATGTCACGCGGCATGGCGAGGTCGAGCAGGGCCATCCGTACGGGACCGGTGCCGGCGTCCGCCGAGGGTCCGCCGGGCGCTGCGGTGCGGGCCGGGCGGGAGGCGTTCTCCAGCCAGGCGCCGTGCTGGGCGAGCGACTCGACGGTGTGCCGGTCGCCGAGCCCCACCGGGCAGCCGTCGTCGGTCTCGTCCGCCACGCGTCCGGGGATCGCGGTCTCGGCGGCCGGTGTGCCCGCCGAGCGGTCGGCGACCCGGCCGTCGCGCGCGGCCGTCGCGGCGAGCCGCGCCACCAGGCTGCCGTCCGGGGCGCGCAGATCCTCGGCGGCCCTGGCGGGGCCGGCCCCGGTGGCGGACTCGGCCAGCGCGGTCGCCACGGCGTCGGCGGTGAGCACGAGACCGGTGGCGCCGGTGCAGGAGACCACCACGTCGGCACGTGTCAGCTCGTCCGTGACGGCGGCCATCGGCACGGCCCGCACCGGCGCCCCGCCGGGGGTGGAGAGCGCCACGGCCAGCCGGCCCGCACGCTCCAGCGTGCGGTTGGCGATGACCAGTTCGCGGACGCCGAGGCGGGCGAGGGTGGTGGCGGCGAGCGAGGACATCGACCCGGCGCCTATGACGAGCACCCGCTTGTCCGCGGCCCACGCGCCGACGTCGCGGCCGTCGGCGAGCTGCTCCAGGCCGAAGGTGACGAGCGACTGCCCGGCCCGGTCGATCCCGGTCTCGCTGTGGGCGCGCTTGCCGACGCGCAGCGCCTGCTGGAAGAGGTCGTTGATCAGCCGCCCGGCGGTGTGCAGCTCCTGGCCGCGCGCGAGGGCGTCCTTGATCTGGCCGAGGATCTGGCCCTCGCCGACGACCATGGAGTCGAGCCCGCAGGCCACCGAGAAGAGGTGGTGGACGGCCCGGTCCTCGTAGTGGACGTAGAGATAGGGCGTCAGCTCCTCGAGGCCGACGCCGCTGTGCTGGGCGAGCAGGGTGGACAGCTCGGCGACGCCCGCGTGGAACTTCTCCACGTCCGCGTACAGCTCGATGCGGTTGCAGGTGGCGAGCACCGTCGCCTCGGCGGCGGGCTCGGCTGCCAGGGTGTCCATCAGCAGCTTGGCCTGCGCGTCCGCCGAGAGGGACGCCCGCTCCAGCACGCTCACCGGCGCGCTGCGGTGGCTCAGTCCGACGACCAGGAGGCTCATGCCGGCATCACGGCGGGCATGTCCCCGTCGGGTCCCTTCCGGTTGGCCGCCTCGGCGTCGGCCTCCTCGCCGGCCTTCCGCTGCTCGTGGAAGGCGAGGATCTGGAGTTCGATCGAGAGGTCGACCTTGCGCACGTCGACGCCGTCCGGCACCGAGAGCACCGTGGGCGCGAAGTTCAGGATGGAGGTCACACCGGCGGCGACGAGCCGCTCGCAGACCTGCTGGGCGGCGCCCGCGGGGGTGGCGATGACGCCGATGGAGACCCCGTTGTCGCTGATGATCTTCTCCAGCTCATCGGTGTGCTGCACGGCGATCCCGGCGACCGGCTTTCCGGCCATCGCGGGGTCGGCGTCGATGAGCGCCGCGACCCGGAAGCCGCGGGACGCGAATCCGCCGTAGTTGGCGAGGGCGGCGCCGAGGTTTCCGATGCCGACGATCACCACGGGCCAGTCCTGGGTCAGCCCCAGTTCGCGGGAGATCTGGTAGACGAGGTACTCCACGTCGTAGCCGACGCCGCGGGTGCCGTACGAGCCGAGGTAGGAGAAGTCCTTGCGCAGCTTCGCCGAGTTGACCCCGGCGGCCGCCGCCAGTTCCTCGGAGGAGACCGTGGGGACGGACCGCTCGGACAGTGCGGTCAGCGCCCGCAGGTACAGCGGAAGCCGGGCGACGGTGGCCTCGGGGATTCCTCGGCTACGGGTCGCCGGTCGGTGATTTCGGCCAGTTGCCACGGTGCTCCTGCGGGATGAGCGGGGCTCTAGGCGGCCGTGTGTTCCAAGACCGCCCCGTCGAATGCAGGCTATGTCTTTGTGAACGCGTGCACAAAGATACTGTCCGTTTTGTCCGAGCAAAGTGATCGGGGTCACGCGCATGGTTCCCGTCAAGGCGGAACCGGGAGCCACGCCGGACCGTTCGAGGCGCGAAGGGGGCAAAGCCGTACACACTCCTCACGTAGCGCCCCCGAGACCGCCCCACTGTGCCCTGCCGCACGGGAGTCTCGATAGGGCCATGACAACGGAAAAGCCGTCGCGCAAAGATTCCGATGGCAACCGCGGCACCTCCCTCCGCCGGTCTCCGCCCTCCCGGCCCTCAGGGCCGGGGGCCGGCACCGCTCTCAGGACTCCAGCGCGCGCCGCAGCCGCTCCGGGTCCACCCGCCAGAAGGTGTGCTGCTCACCGTCGATCAGCACCACCGGGATCTGCTCCCAGTACGCCCGGTGCAGGGCCTCGTCCCGGGTGATGTCCTTCTCCTCCCAGGACGCGCCGACCCCGCCGCACACCCGCTCGACCACGGCCCGGGCGTCGTCGCACAGATGGCACCCCGGCTTGCCGATCAGGGTCACCACGCGCTCGCCGGCCTTCTTCCTGGTACGCCGCAACAGAGGACTCATACCCCCATTCTCCGCCCGCGCACCCGGGCCCCGGCGCCCCCCGGGTGCTGAGACACCGCCCACATTCCGCCCCGCCCGGACTCCGTTTCACCGCGTGGACGCGCAGAGTTCACACCGTCGCGCCCCGGCGCGTCGGGAAGTTCCGAACAGACTGGCTATGCTCGCCACATGGCCGCACTGGGATGGCTCACCCCCCGTAGGCGCTCCGCCACCGCACGGAGCGTCCTCGCAGGCGAGGCAGCAGCCGAGGCAGCGCGCAAGACCTCACAGCAGCTCGCCGAGAGCGAAGAGGCCACCGCGGCCGACGAGGCCGCCGAGCCGCCCTTCCCGGTCGCCGGGGACGAGGCGGCGGCCGCCTTCTTCGATCTCGACAACACCGTGATGCAGGGCGCCGCGCTCTTCCACTTCGGGCGGGGTCTGTACAAGCGGAAATTCTTCCACCGCAACGACCTGGCCCGGTTCGCCTGGCAGCAGACCTGGTTCCGGCTCGCGGGCGTCGAGGACCCCGAGCACATGCAGGACGTGCGCGAGTCCGCGCTCTCCATCGTCAAGGGCCACCGGGTCTCCGAGCTGATGAGCATCGGCGAGGAGATCTACGACGAGTACATGGCCGACCGGATCTGGCCGGGCACCCGGGCGCTCGCCCAGGCCCACCTGGACGCGGGCCAGAAGGTCTGGCTGGTCACGGCCGCCCCGGTGGAGACGGCCACGATCATCGCCCGCCGGCTCGGTCTGACCGGGGCGCTGGGCACGGTCGCCGAGTCCGTCGACGGCGTCTACACCGGCCGGCTGGTCGGCGAGCCGCTGCACGGCCCCGCGAAGGCGGAGGCGGTGCGCGCGCTCGCGGCGGCCGAGGGACTCGAACTGGCGCGCTGCGCCGCGTACAGCGATTCGCACAACGACATCCCGATGCTCTCACTCGTGGGACACCCCTACGCGATCAACCCGGACGCCAAGCTGCGCAGGTACGCGCGTGAGCGCGAGTGGCGGCTGCGCGACTACCGCACCGGCCGCAAGGCGGCCAAGGTCGGCATCCCGGCGGCGGCCGGGGTGGGCGCCATCGCCGGCGGCACGGCGGCCGCGGTGGCCATCCACCGCCGCCGCCGCTGACCCCCGGCCCCGCCCTCCTCCCGGCACCCCGCACCGCACCCCGCCCCGCCGCGGGCCCCTGTCGCCATGAGCGCGCCCGCTCCGCGAACAGTCAGAACACGATCGAATCCGATCAACAAATGTTCACACTTCGCCACTAGAAGCGTCGCCAAGTCGGAACAGAAGCGACGGAAACGATGATTTGAGCAACTGGGTGTAGCACTGCCTGTACGAAGCGTTATTCTCCTCAGACGCATACGGGACCCCACCAGTCGCCACGACGGGTGACCGTCCCGCACTGCTCGTGATGGAAGCTCTGCCTCTGGGAGTCCCGTGTACCCACACGTCGGGGTTGACGCCTCGGGCCTGGCTACGCTGCGCGCGGCGGTCCTCGACCACTTGCGCGGCTTCGTCCCCACCGCGTACGCCGTCCCCGCCCTCGCCATGCCCCGCCTTGCCACCAGCGGCCCAGCCGCTCCCTGCTACGCCCTGGCCGACGGCCGCGCGGCGGTCGGCAGACGGAGCAGCCGGGGCGGCTCCAGCGCCTCGACCACCGCCCGCCGGCCCAGTGCCGACAGCGACAGCGCCCGGATGATGGAGCTGGTCGAGCGCGCCCAGGCCGGCGAGGCGGAAGCCTTCGGCCGGCTCTACGACCAGTACAGCGACACGGTCTACCGCTACATCTACTACCGCGTCGGCGGAAAGGCGACGGCGGAGGACCTCACCAGCGAGACCTTCCTCCGCGCTCTGCGCCGGATCTCCACCTTCACCTGGCAGGGCCGCGATTTCGGCGCCTGGCTGGTCACGATCGCCCGCAATCTGGTCGCCGACCACTTCAAGTCGAGCAGATTCCGGCTGGAAGTGACCACAGGCGAAATGCTCGACGCCAACGAGGTCGAGCGCAGCCCCGAGGACTCCGTCCTGGAGTCGCTCTCCAACGCCGCCCTGCTCGAAGCGGTGCGGAAGCTCAATCCACAGCAGCAGGAGTGCGTGACCCTGCGCTTTCTCCAGGGCCTGTCGGTCGCCGAGACCGCCAGGGTGATGGGGAAGAACGAGGGCGCGATCAAAACCCTCCAGTACCGTGCCGTCCGCACCCTCGCCCGCCTGCTGCCCGACGACGCCCGCTGACCGAACCCAACTCACAATCGGTGACGCCTCGATGACGCACTGGTCCGATCATCCTTCGCGCGTAACCCAAGTGCCGAGACACTCGTTGTCCGGGATGCAGGCTCCCTGTGGTCACGCCATGCCCGCAGCCACTCACTCGATCGTGTGGATGTGTTCAAGGTGTGCAACCTTCCAGACCCCGAGGGGAGTCGACCGTCATGACGAGAGGAGGTGCCGCCAGTGATCGCGAACGTATCGGCGCACCGGCGGGCGAACGCCTTCGCCCAGGCCTTGGAAGACCAGGCGGCCGGGCAGCCGGACGAATCGGTCGAACCGACCGATCGTGGCCGGCTGCTGGCTCTGGCGACCGGCCTCGGCGAGCTGCCGAGGCCGGAACTGGATGCCGAGGTCAAGGTGGTGCAGCGCGCGCAGCTCGTGGCCGCCATGGAGGCCATGCTCCAGGAGGGCACGGCAGCCGGGGGCGCACCCGCGGGCCCTACCGTGCCGGAGCAGCGAAAGTCCGGCCGGGGCGCCCACCGGGCCTCCCCGCTCCGGAAATTGCGACCGCGTTCCCGCTGGTCGAAGGGGCTCGCGGCCGGCGGACTGACCGTGGGCGTCGCCGCGGGGGCCTTCAGCGGGGTGGCCGCTGCCAGCTCCGACGCCCTCCCCGGTGACACGCTGTACGGGCTGAAGCGCGGCATGGAGGACATCCGGCTGGGCATGGCCGACGGCGACACGGACCGGGGCCAGCTCTATCTCGACCAGGCCTCCACCCGGCTCAGCGAGGCCCGGCGCCTGATGGAGCGCGGCCGGGCCGGAGACCTGGACCACGAATCGCTCGGCGAGGTCCGGCGCGCGCTCAACGGCATGCGCCACGACGCCAGGGAGGGCCACCGGCTGCTCCACGCGGCCTATGCGCGCGATGGCTCGCTGGGCCCGATCCAGAAGCTCAATTCGTTCTCCCGCTCCCATCTGGACGCGTGGAACGGACTGCGCGACCGGCTCCCGGCCCAGCTGACCGATGTCGGCGACGAGGTCAGCGATGTCTTCGCCGCCATAGAGCAGGAGGTCAGTCCGCTCAAATCGCTGCTGCCCACCCCGCCGGAACAGGGTCGCGGCACCTCTCAGCGGCCCGGCACTGCCTCCCAGGACACCGGACGCACGGCACCCTCCGGGAGCCGTACGGCACCGTCGTCCTCCGAGGCCCCGGCGGCCCAGCAGGGCTCGGACACCGCGAAACCCCGCCCGTCCTCCTCCGCCGCCCCCGAGGAGGAGGGTCTGCTGGGCGGGACGGACAGCTCCGGGCTGTTCGACTCCCCGTCCAAGTCGGAGAGCTCCACCCCCGCCACAGGCAAGGAGTCCACGCCGAAGCCGGATGTCACCATCCCGCCCCTGATCGAGGACATCATCCCCGGCCTCGGGCTGAACATGGAGGACGACCAGTAGCGCGCACCGCGCGAAAGAGGGCGGGCGGCACCGGAGAGATCCGGCGCCGCCCGCCCTCCGCGCTCTCCGGCCGGTCCGGTGACCACCGGGCCGGCCGGAGGAGGACCGGTCAGAAGAAGACGGACCGCCGCTGCACCAGCAGCTTGTACAGCGTGTGCTGGATCTGCTCCCGCACCTGATCCGTCAGATTGAACATCAGCATCGGATCGTCCACCGCGTCCGCCGAGAACCCCTTGGTCTCGATCGGCTCCCCGAACTGGATCGTCCACTTCGTCGGCAGCGGCACCGCCCCCAGCGGCCCCAGCCACGGGAAGGTCGGCGTCACCGGGAAGTACGGAATACCCAGCAGCCGGGCCAGGGTCTTCGCGTTCCCGATCATCGGATAGATCTCCTCCGCGCCGACGATCGAGCACGGCACGATCGGCACGCCCGCCCGCAGCGCCGTGGAGACGAATCCGCCGCGGCCGAAGCGCTGAAGCTTGTAGCGGTCGCTGAACGGCTTCCCGATGCCCTTGAAGCCCTCCGGCATCACTCCGACGACCTCACCCCGCTGGAGCAGCCGCTCGGCGTCCTCGGCGCAGGCCAGGGTGTGCCCGGCCTTGCGGGCCAGTTCATTGACGACCGGCAGCACAAAGACCAGATCGGCCGCGAGGAGCCGCAGATGACGGCCGGCCGGGTGCTGGTCGTGGACGGCGACCTGCATCATCAGCCCGTCCAGCGGGAGGGTGCCGGAGTGGTTGGCCACCACCAGCGCCCCGCCCTCGGAGGGGATGTTCTCGATGCCCTTCACCTCGACCCGGAAGTACTTCTCGTACAGCGGGCGCAGCAGGGTCATCAGGACCTGGTCGGTGAGTTCCTCGTCGTAGCCGAACTCGTCGACCTCGTACTCACCGGTGATCCGGCGCCGCAGAAAGGCCAGCCCGTCCGCGATCCGCCGGTCCAGGCTCCCGCCGCCGCCACCTCGGCCGGCGCCGTCGGCCGGGCCGGGCGCCGCCTCCCGCGGGGCCCGTGCCCCGGGCAGCGGGCTGACGACCGGGGACTGGCGCACCACCCGGGGCCCGCCCTCCCCGCCGTCCGCGCCCGACGGGGCCGCGGCACCGCCGGTGCCCGGGGTGCCCGCCGCGGGCCGGCGGCGCGCCGGGCGCTGTCCGCCGCCGCTGCCACCACCCCGCGCGCGGTCGTCGTCGAAAGGAATCACCTTGGCGTCCGCCATCGTTGCCTACGCTCCTTCTCCGGCGCCGCTCGGTACGGTACGGACCGCCCCGGCGTTCTGCCGCTCGGCGTCCCCGAGGGACTCCCCCACCCGGTCCACGGCCCTGGCCAGGGACTCCGGCGGCAGCAGCCCCGGTCCCCGGCTGCGGGCGAAGTCGGCGAAGGCCGCGGTGGTGGTGAATCTCGGCGCGAACCCCAGTGTCTCGCGCATCTGTACGGTGCTGACCACCCGGCCGTGCGTCAGCAGCCGGATCTGCTCCGGCGAGAAGTCCGTGACCCCGACCGTGCGCAGCGCGGAGCCGATCCAGGTGACGGCCGGCAGCAGCACGGGCACCGTGGGCCGTCCCAGCCGCCGCGCGCACTGCGACAGCAGCAGCACGCCGTCGCCCGCGATGTTGAACGTGCCGCTGTTCAGGGTGGCCCTGCGCGGTTCGTGCAGCGCGATCCGCAGCACATCGATCACATCGTCCTCGTGGACGAACTGGAGCCTCGGGTCGTAGCCGAAGACGGTCGGCAGGACCGGCAGCGAGAAGTACTCGGCGAGCGGCGAGTCGGCGCACGGACCGAGGATGTTCGCGAAGCGCAGGACGCACACGGCCACATCGGGCCTGCGCCGGGCGAAGCCCCGGACATACCCCTCCACCTCCACCGCGTCCTTCGCGAAGCCACCGCTCGGCAGGGACTTGGGCGGAGTGGACTCGGTGAAGACCGCCGGGTCGCGGGGAGCGGAGCCGTACACGCTCGTACTGGACTTGATCACCAGCCGCCGGACGGTGGCCGACTTCTGGCAGGCCCCCAGCAGCTGCATGGTGCCGATGACATTGGTCTCCTTGACCGCCGCCCGGCCGCCGGCGCCCAGCGGGGTGCCGGTGACATCCAGATGGACGACGGTGTCGACGCCGTGCTCGGCCAGGACCCGGCCGATCGCGGGAAGCCGGATGTCCGCGCGGACGAACTCGGCACCACCGAGATGGTGCGCGGGCTCCACGGCGTCCACGGCGATCACCCGCTCCACCTCGGGATCGCGCTGGACCCGCCGCACGAGACGGCCGCCGAGCTGCCGGGCCACACCGGTGACGAGCACGACCTTTCCCAAGACCAGCGCCTTCCCTGAGGTCGAAATGGGCCCACTCCCAGCGTCACCGTAGCGGTTCGCCGAAGTGCTGTGACGCCCACGGGCCGCTCCTTTGCGAGGAGCTTGCCCGGAAGCGCCCGGAGCCCGGGAAAAACACCGCGGCCCTCCCACCATGATGGTGGGAGGGCCGCGATGACACGTACAGCTGCCGCCTACTTCTTGTTACGGCGCTGAACGCGGGTGCGCTTGAGCAGCTTGCGGTGCTTCTTCTTCGCCATCCGCTTGCGCCGCTTCTTGATAACAGAGCCCACGACTACCCTCGCTCACTTCTCTTCACTCGGTGCGGGGCGTCTGGGCCCACACGACCTACGTCGGTCCAGCCTACCCGCCTGAGCATCGAGGTTGTAATCCGAGGGCAGCCACCCCGCTCCGCTATGCGGATTCCACCCCCACAAAGGACTCGCGGAGGTAGTCGTGCACCGCTTGTTCCGGTACGCGGAAGGACCTCCCCACCCGGATCGCCGGCAGATGACCGCTGTGCACCAACCGGTACACCGTCATCTTCGACACCCGCATCACCGAGGCGACTTCCGCCACGGTAAGAAACTTGACCTCGTTGAGAGGCCTCTCGCTGCCAGCAGCCATGACCCACCTGTACCTTCCGCACAAGACGCCCACCGGCTTCCCCTCCGGTGACTCTTCGTCGCTGTGCGCTCACTCCCCAGACTAGGGGCGGGTGGTGCGAGTGGGGAAGAGGAGCAGCCATCGGCCGCCTACTGTGACAGACACGCCCGATTGAGTACATAGCGTGTCAGCGGTCGGTAGTAAGAGGACCGCACGGAGTCATCAAGCGGGACGGCGACGGCCACGATCCCCTCGGCCTCGCCGACGAAGAGGGCGGGGTCGTCGGTGTCGGCTGGTCCGATTGCCACAAAACCCAGCTGACCTGCCCCGCAGACCCATCCGTGGTCCCCGATGACCAGATCGGGCAGGGGTCCCCCACCGGCCGCCAACTCCTCCAGGACCGCCCTGACCGGGAGGGGGGAATGGGTGTGTGCGCCGGTTTCACCATGGATTGGCCGCGCGCCGGACTCTCGCACGAACGCGACTCCCCCTACGTAATCGATGGCACACGTGCGTACGCCGAACCGGGTCGTTATGTCGACACATCGCCCCTGCGCGGGGGTGAGGACGAGGCAGCCGGCCGCCGACAAAGCGTCTGCCAGCCCGGCGTAGAAGCCGAGCAGCCGGTGCGGATGCCCGGTCCCGAGCAGCACCGCTCCCCGGCGGGCCGCCACCTCCCCGAGCCGCCGGGCGAAGACGTCCAGCGCCCGCAACGTCCGCTCCGGGTCGATGACATCGGGCCCTGTGACATGGGCGGGGTCGGCCGAGACCCCGCACTTCTCGGCCATCAGCGCCATCACCTCGCGATCGCTCCAGTCACGACCGGGAACGAGCCCGAGGGTGACACGGGGGTCGCGCGCGGCGAACAGCCGGTAGCTCCGCAGACTCTCCTCCCGAAGGGTACGCACGGTTCCGGCCAGCCGGGTGGCCAGGAGATGGGCCCGAAGCGCTTCGATGCTCAACACCCACCCGATGCTGCCGCAGCCCACCCCCCACCACGGAATTACCCCACACCAACCGCACAATCGGCCTAATCCCACCCCACCCAGCCCCTCAGACTGGGCCGCAGCACGACTTCCAGCCCCTCCGTCCGAGCCGAGGCACGAAATCCAGCCCCTCCGGCGTTTGGGCCGCCCACCCCAGCCCCGCCGGCGACCTGAGCAACCCAAGCCCCTCCGGCGTTTGAGGAGCGCCCACCCAGCCCTGCCAGATTTTGGGGCGCACGACTTCCATCCCCTCCCACCGGGCCGAGGCACGAAATCCAGCCCCTCCGGCGATTGAGGAGCGGGGGTTCGGGGGCTGGCCCCCGACCGTGACCCGCACCGCGCGGGCACCTGTGGACCAGGGTCCGTCCTCAATCGCCGGACGGGCTGGGATCGCTCGGGTCGCCTGTGGACCAGGGTCCGTCCTCAAACGCCGGACAGGCTGAGGGTGTCGGACGGGCTGACGGTGGTGCGGGGACCTGTCGCGCAGGGTCCGTCCTCAGAGGCCGGACCGGCCGGGACCACCCACCGGAAGGCGCCGGAAGGCGCCCCCCCTCACTGAGCCAGCAACCCTCGCAACGGAAACGCCGCCCGCCGCGTCGCCAACACCGCCTGATCCAGCCGATCCGCGGGATCGTACCCCTCCCCCCACTCCCGCCACACCGGCCTCCTCCCATCCGTCATCCTCCGAGGCCCCGACTCCCGCGTCCGCGCATACACCTCATCCCTCCACCCCTCCGGAATCATCGAATCCGGTTCAACGGGACTGTGCGCCGCGATCCCCACCAGATGAGTCCACGACCGGGGCACCACATCCACCACCGCGTACCCCCCACCGCCGAGCGCGATCCACCGGCCGTTCTCCGCGTACGCGTGCGCCAGCGAGTGACAGGCCTCCTGGACCGCCCGCTGCGCGTCCAGGGAGACCGCCAGATGCGCCAGCGGGTCCTCGAAGTGCGTATCGGCCCCGTGCTGGGTCACCAGTACCTGTGGCCGGAAATCGGCCAACAACTCGGGCACCACCGCGTGGAAGGCCCGCAGCCACCCCTCATCCCCCGTCCCGGCGGGCAGCGCCACATTGACGGCGCTCCCCTCCGCCGCCCCGGCCGCACCGGTCTCCTCGGGCCAGCCGGTCCCGGGGAAGAGCGTCCTCGGGTGCTCGTGCAGCGAGATCGTCAGCACCCTCGGATCGTCCCAGAACGCGGCCTGGACGCCGTCCCCGTGATGCACGTCCACATCCACGTACGCGACCCGCTCGGCGCCCAGCTCCAGCAGCCTGGCGATGGCGAGCGAGGCGTCGTTGTAGATGCAGAAGCCGGCCGCCGCCCCCGGCATCGCGTGGTGCAGCCCGCCGGCGAAGTTCACCGCGTGCGCCGCCTCGCCCCGCCAGACCGCCTCGGCGGCCCCCACGGACTGCCCGGCGATCAGCGCCGACGCCTCGTGCATCCCGGCGAAGGCGGGATCGTCCACCGTGCCCAGCCCGTACGCCGGGTCCGCCGCCCGGGGCCGTGCGGACGCGGCCCGGACGGCGGCCACATAGTCGGCCCGGTGCACGAGCCGGAGGGTCGAATCGCCGGCCGACCTCGCGGACACCACGTCCACGGCCCGGTCCAGCCCATAGGCCCGCACCAGCCCCATGGTCAGCGCGAGCCTGACCGGGTCCATCGGATGGCTCTCCCCGAAGTCGTACTTCGTCAGCGCCTCGTCCCACATCAACAACACCCGGCTGCTCATGTCCGCCACCGTATCGGCCGGGTCTTTCGCCTCGGGGCCCCGGTTCACGCGAGGAGGGCCGGCAGCTCGGCCATGGAACCGAAGTACCCCTTCGCCCCGATGAGCCTGTCCGCCGGGGTCATCGCGGTGAAGCCGTACACATCCATCCCCGCGGCGACAGCGGCCCGCACGCCCAGGGCGCTGTCCTCGACCACCACACACCGCTCCGGGGCCACTCCCATGCGCGCCGCCGCGTGGAGGAAGAGATCGGGTTCCGGCTTCCCGCGCCCCACGTCCTGCGCACTGAAGACGATCTCGTCACGGAACCACCGATCGAGCCCGGTCCTCCGGTGTCCGACCCTGATCCGCTCATGGCTTCCCGAGGACGCGAGGCAGTAGGGAACCCCGTCCGCGACCAGCTTCCGCAGTACATCCGTGATTCCCTCCACCGCCTCCAGCTCCCGCTCGAACGCGGCGAACGTCCGTGCGTGCAGCGTGGCGTCGAAATCCTCCGGCAGCCGCTGCCCCGACCTCTCCAGCACCAGATCGTGCACGCGGTGCACCGCCGCCCCCATGTAGTCCCGCAGGGAGTCCTCGTACGAGGTCGGGTGCCCCAGCTCGCTCAGATAGCCGGCCAGGATGGTGTTCGCGACCGGTTCGCTGTCGACGAGTACACCGTCGTTGTCGAAAATGACAAGGTCATATCTCATTGCTCCAGCTTAGGAGCCCTGAACGCAAAAATGCCTCAGCCCCCCGGACCATAAAGATCCAGGGGACTGAGGCTAAAAATTGTTCGGCGGCGTCCTACTCTCCCACAGGGTCCCCCCTGCAGTACCATCGGCGCTGAAAGGCTTAGCT